>CAYQKC010000010.1:0-17121 GCA_964418145.1 uncultured Candidatus Saccharibacteria bacterium | reverse complement strand
TTCTAAAATTGAACCGCAAGCATATTGCGGATTATTAAGTTGCGCGTCTTGCGGTATGCAAATTACTGGCGAAGACAGGGTGAAAACGCAAAAGAATGGTACGCAACATTTCTACACCTATTATCATTGCACTAAAAAATCCAAGACGGTGAAATGTCCCGAACCCTGTATTCGCCAAGAAGTCTTGGACAGACAAATTTCATCACTTCTTCAAAAAGTTTCTTTACCACAAGACTGGGCGGATTATCTAAACCAAAGACTTGAAAAAGACAGGACAGAATCCGCCCAGTCTGTTTCTGCTTTAGTATCAGAGAACGAGAAACACATACAAGACATCGTGGTGAAGCTCCAGCGACTTTTAGATGGATATTTAGACCAAGACATAGACAAAGAGATATATCGTTCTAAAAAGGCAAAATTACTTTCCGAGAAAAAGTCGCTGGAGGCAGAAATTTCTCGTTCTCAAATGAAGCAGAAACATTGGCTCGAACCGATGGAAAAGTGGATAAAGGACGCGCAGAATATAGAAAAAATTGCATTGGATACAGACCTTTTTGCGAAAAAGGTCTGTGCCAAAGAAATCTTTGGCTCGAACCTCCTCCTCCACAAAAAATCAGTGCGCGCCAGCGCGCCAAATTTTGAGAATTCGCTTGCGAATTCAGACGAAACAGCGTGGGCGTGTCTACGACACGCCCACACCATCTTTGATATTTCCGAAAAAAATCGGATTTGGGAGCCACCTCTCAGATTCGAACTGAGGACCTTCGCTTTACAAAAGCGTTGCTCTACCAACTGAGCTAAGGTGGCTTATTTATTTTTTTTTATTCTATCCCTTCTTCTTCCTTTATTTCTTCTTTTACTTTCCTGATTTTTTGCCTGTAATCCGAGATGACTCTCAGATATTTTGATACCTCTTTCTTTTCTTTTACAAATTCTTCGGAAATATTTTCTGATTCTTTCTTTATCAAACTTGCCAGCTTTTTGAATATGAGTTTGCTTTTTTCCTTAATAAATCTCTTAAAAAGGAGATAGGATTTTATGCTTACGTAAATCGCCGTATGCGCCGTTTTCTTTAAAAATTTTCCTCCATGGCGCTTTACTTTTTCTAAATCCGGCACAAAAGGATGTGCATGCTCCGCAGACCCTACTTTCCCGTTTTTAACGAGCGCCATCTCGCGCCAGAGCATCACTACGATGCCTCCAAGCGAAAAAACAAAGAAAATATACGGGATGTAATACATGTCTATATTGAATAACGTTTTACTTCTTTTATTTTTGCTTTATTTTTCTCGAGCAATTGTCCGATGGTTACATCTGTATCTTTGATAAAAGCTTGGTCAGGCAAAGTCTTTTCCTTGAAATATGTAGAGATTTTTCCGTCGAGCATTTTCTTTTTAATCTCTTCGGGTTTGTTCACTTCGGCAACTTCTTTTTCAAAAACTTCAAGCATGGTTTTTTTTGCTTCCTCGGTAATGTCTCTCGGGGAGATGTATTCCGGTTTCATAGCGGTCACATGCATAGCTATATCTCTGGCCAATTCTTCCGTACCGCCTTCGAGAGACACCATCACTCCGGCCTTGCTGTTATGCACATAGCTTCCGAGCACTTCGCCCGAGACTTCATACGCGTCTCCCAGTTCTATCTTTTCGCCGGTTTTTTGAATGACCAAGTCGATTTTTTCTTTGGCGCCTTTTTTCATTTCCTCAATTCCTTTTTGAAAAGCCTCTTCGGTCAAGAGGTTCAAAAGCTTTACAAAATCTTCATTTTTTGAGACAAAATCCGTTTCAGAGAGGAGAGCGACCAAAACGCCCTTTTTACCTTCTTTTTTTATGGAAACACGGCCGTCTTTTGTTTCCCGATCCGCTTTTTTCAGGGCGATGTTGGAGCTGATTTTTTTTAATATTGCCAGGGCTTTATTCATATCTCCCTCGGCTTCTTCCAGAGCTTTCCTGCACTGCATTACGGAGATGCCGGTCGCATCCCTAAGTTCTTTTACCAACTTAGCGTCTATTTCTACGGTCATAGTTTTATTTTTCTTTATTAGGCGCGGACATTTGTCCTTCTTTATAAGCGTTGACGATTGCAGAAGTGAAAAGTTTGATAGAAGGCGAGCCGGAGTCGTTGGCCAGTATCGGGTAATCTATTTTCTTTATGTTCGTATCCGAGTTTGAGAGGGCGATAGCGGGGATGCCTGATTTTTGCGCTTCAGTCAAAGCGATGTTTTCCGCCTTGGCATCTATGATAAATACCGCTTCAGGCAACTTTTTCAGGCTTATAAGTCCGCTATAGTACTTGGCCAGCTTTTCCATTTTTTTAGCCAGGACCAAGCGCTCTTTTTTGGTATATTTTTCCAGAGATCCTTCCTTGCTTTCTTTGTTGTATTTTTCCAGTTCATTTACTCTCTTTTTTATTTCGGAGAAATTTGAAAGCGTCCCGCCGATCCATCTGGTATCTACATAGGGCATTTCGAGCTTCTGCGCCGCACCCTTTATGATTTCTCTCGCTTCCGGTTTGGAACCAACGAAGAGCACGGTTTTCTTTTGAGCACCCAGGCTTTTTACAAACTCCAAGGCTTCCCCGAGTTCTTCTCTGGTTTTTTCAATATCGATTATATCCGATTTGTTTTTGGTAGTGTAAATGCGCTTGGAAACGGAAGGGTGTCTCCTTGATTTTCCATATCCGTAATGCGCGCCAGCCTCAAACATTTCCTCCACGCTTGGCAGGGAATTTTCTTCATTTTTTACTTTTTGCATGAATGCTATTCTAGCAGAATACTCCCGCTTTTGCAACCTTTGCCAAAAAGGCTTTTTTCGGTTAAGATGAGGATAATATGCGACAATCAGAGCTTTTCACTAAAACCAAAAAAGAGGCCCCTGCGGACGAAGTTTCCAGAAATGCCGAGCTCCTCGTCCGGGCCGGTTTTATCTTTAAAGAAATGGCCGGAGTTTATTCATATCTCCCTCTCGGGCTTCGGGTTTTGAATAAAATAGAGAATATTATCCGGGAAGAGATGAATGCGGCAGGGGGAGTAGAAATGCGTACGGCAATTTTCCAAAATAAAGAAATTTGGGAAAAATCAAACAGATGGGACGATGCGGTGGTGGATACATGGTTCAAAACAAAATTGAAAAATGGGGGCGAAGTGGGCTTGTCTTTTACCAACGAAGAAGCTTTTTCAAATATTCTGAAGCAATATGTCTCTTCATATAAAGATCTGCCGGTTTATCCGTATGATTTTAAAAGTATTTTTAGGAATGAAGTAAGGAGCAAATCCGGCATAATGCGCGGAAGGGAATTTTATTGGAAAGCGCTTTATTCTTTTTCCCGCAACGAAGAAGAACATAACCAATTTTATGAAAAAATGAAAATTGCCTACCAAAATGTTTTTAAGCGGTCCGGTATCGGGCATTTGACATATCTCACTTTTGCCTCCGGCGGGAGCTTTTCCAAATATTCTCATGAATTTCAGACTATCATACCGGTCGGCGAAGACACCATTTATTTGGACGAAGATAAGGGCATCGCCGTCAATAAAGAAGTTTACAATGACGAAACCATTTCCCAGCTCGGTTTGAATAAAGATAAAATAGTTGAGAAAAAAGCGGTAGAAGTAGGAAACGTTTTTTCTTTGGGGACAAGGTTTGCCGAGCCTTTTGATTTAAGATATAAAGACGAAAAAGGGGAGGAAAAGCTGGTTATCATGGGTTCCTACGGCATCGGCTTGGGCAGGCTTATGGGCACGATCGTTGAGGCCCTTTCCGACGACAAAGGCATTATTTGGCCGGAGACCGTGGCTCCTTTTCAAGCGCATTTGCTTGCCCTGGGAGAGGATGAAGAAGTCAGAAAGAAAGCCGAAGAAGTTTATAAAACCTTGCTTAAAAAAGGCGTGGAAGTTTTATTTGATGATAGAAAAGACATGTCTGCCGGAGAGAAATTTGCCGATGCGGACTTGATCGGCATACCTTGGAGAGCGGTAGTCTCCGCCAGAAGCCTTAAAGAAAACGGGGTGGAGATTAAAAAAAGGACAGAAGAAAAAGGAAAAATAGTTAGCTTAGAAGAATTATTAGAAACAGTTAGAGCTTAAAGCTCTAACTAGAGCTTTAAGCTCTAACTGAGATGTTTAACAAATTTTACAAATTATTTTCAAATGAGATCGGCATAGATTTGGGCACTTCAAACACCCTGGTCTATTTGAAGGGGCACGGCATTGTAATCAACGAGCCTTCGGTAGTGGCAGTCAATCAAAAGACCAATCAGATTTTAGCGGTGGGAGAAAAAGCCAAAGAAATGCTCGGGCGCACCCCGGGGCACATCAAGGCCGTCCGCCCACTGGTAGACGGAGTTATATCGGACTTTGAAGTGACCGAGGAAATGCTTTCTTATCTCATCAACAAAGCAAATAAAATGTCTCAAAAATTCGCCCGCCCGAGAGTGCTTGTCGGCATACCTTCCGGGACTACCAACGTGGAAAGCCGGGCGGTCTATGATGCCGCTCGCTCGGCCGGCGCGAGGGAAGTCTATTTGATTGAAGAACCTATGGCAGCCGCAATCGGGGTAAAGCTCCCTATCAAGGACCCCGTCGGCTCTATGATCATTGATATCGGCGGAGGCACGACGGACATAGCCGTGATTTCTTTGGGCGGAATTGTAAAATCAAAAAATTTGAAAATTGCCGGAGACAGGTTCAATAACGACATCGTTACTTATATGCGCGATGAGTTCAAGATCTTGATCGGCGAGACGACGGCGGAAATGATAAAAATGGTGATCGGATCGGCTTTGCCGGGGGAATATATGGAGACGGAAGTGCGCGGGCGCGATCTTCTGACAGGATTGCCTAGGGAAGTGGTAGTTACCGACTCGGATATACGCGAAGCCCTTTCACAATCAATCAAAGAGCTTATGGACGGAATTAAGGACTTGCTCGAAACCATACCGCCGGAAATACTTTCGGATATTATGCATCGAGGTATTACTCTTTCCGGTGGAGGAGCTTTGCTTACCGGATTCGGCGAGCTTTTACAAAACATCCTTAAGATTCCTGTTTATATCGTAGACGATCCGCTTACTGCGGTTGCCCGTGGGACGGGAGTGGTCTTGGACGATTTGGAAGCTTACAAAGAAGTCTTAACAGGGAATCAAGATGAGTTACCTCCTAGATAAAAAAATAAGAAGAAATAAATTTTTCAAATATGCGCTCTTTGTCGCCATTGCTCTCTTTCTGGTTTATTTCAGGGCTGGAATTTGGAACGGTCTTTCCAGTTTTTCCGCTTTTGTTTTCCGCCCGATATTTGTTTTTGGAAATAATATCGGTGAAAAGGTGTCCGAACTCGGAGTATATTTTTATTCCAAAGAATCTCTTTCCGCCGAGAATGTTTCCCTTAAAGAAAGAATAAGTGAAAAGAGCTCTCAAATGGAAAATTATAATACTATCCTTGCAGAGAATACAGGACTAAAAGAAATATTGGGACGTAAACCGGAGAGAAAAGATTTTTTACTTTCCGCCATTTTATCAAAACCGGACAAATCTCTTTATGACACTCTCGTTTTGGATGCAGGGTCCAATCTGGGAGTGAAAATCGGGGCGAGGATTTTTGCGCTCGGCAATATACCTTTAGGGTATATAGCGGAAGTTTATTCAAACACTTCAAGGGCGATCCTTTATTCAAACCCCAGAGAAAATACCGAAGTGGTCGTGAGCGGGCGCGATACTTTCATGGAGCTTCTGGGGCGTGGCGGAGGTAATTTTGAAATGATTTTGCCGAGGGATTTTTCTATTCCTGTCGGTACCGAAGCTACTCTGCCAGGGATGAATCCGTACGTGGTGGCGTCTGTAAAAACAATCATTTCTGACCCGCGTGATTCGTATCAAAAAGCCCTGCTCATAAGCCCGGTAAATGTTTTTGAACTGAAATTCGTGGAGATAGAGTCCGGAAGTAGATTTTGAGATAGATTATGTTCTATATATATTGTTTAGAAAGTGAAAAATGTGATGAGTTATACTTTGGTTATACAAAGGATCTTAAACGTAGGTTCAAAGAACATAATCAAAAGTTAAATTTTTCGACAAAACGTTATGCACCATGGAAATTAATATATTATGAGGCATGTCTTGACGGAGAAGATGCTAAACGAAGGGAAAAATATTTAAAAACAAGTACAGGGAGAAGAATGTTTAGAAGGAGAGTAATAAGTTATATAAAAAATAAGTCGAAAATTTAACAATCTCAAAACTCACTTCCGGATAGGAAAGTAAAATATGAAAAGTGAAACAAAAAAATGTCAAAACCCCAGCACTGAAGCAAAGCTTAGTGCGGGGCAAGCTGTAAGAAATTATGGAGTATAAATCACAAAAAGTAATATGTCAGAACTGCAAGCATGAATTCACGATCGAGCCGGAGGATTTCAATTTCTACGAAAAAATGAAAGTCCCTCCGCCGACTTTTTGCCCAGAATGCCGTTTGATAAGAAAAATGCAGGTTTTTAACATACGAAATTTATACAATCGCAATTGCAGTAATTGCGGAAAGAAAACTGTTTCTATCTTTAATCAAGCTTCCCCTTACAATGTCTGGTGTTTTGATTGCTACTTTAAAAATAGGCCAGACCTCACGACTTATGGGTTTAATTATGATTTTTCGGAAAATTTTTTTATTCAGTATGAGAAATTGAGGAGAAAGGTTCCATTACTCTGTCTTGAACAGTCGGGCAACAATAGCGGAGGATGCGATTATGCAAATTATACTTATGGAAGCAAAAATATATATTTATCGCATAATGTAGCAAGCTCGGAGAATATCTATTATTCGGTTTTTGTAAATAAGAATAATAAGACGTGTTTCGATTCTTTGAGTTTCAGAGATGACGAACTTTGTTATGAATTAGTGGATTCCAATCATAATTATCACTCCGTCTTTCTTACCAGGTGCGACCAGTGTATAGATTCAATGTTCCTTTTTAATTGCGTGAATTGCCAGAATTGTTTTATGTCTTCCAACCAGCGCAATCAGAATTATGTCTTTAAAAACGAGAAACTCTCAAAAAAAGAATATGAAAAAGCAATAGCGGATGAAAACCTAAGCTCATACAAAGGATTCGAAAAGGCAAAATCTGAATATAGCGAATTAATGAAAAATACCATTATGCGTTTTTCTAAGCAGATAAATACCGTAAACTGCACCGGAGATATAATAGAGAATTCAAAGAACTGCCTTTCTTCTTTTTATATTTGGAAATCGGAAAATATTAAAAATGTCGCTTATTCAGTAAACAGCGTAAAGGATTCGTACGATATGCTTGATTCGGGGAGAGGGGAGAGAATGTATGAATCGATTTGCAGCGGGCGCGGCAACTATGAGATTTCTTTTTGCTGTCGAACTTTTAACACCATAAATACCTATTATTGCGAGGGATGCATCGATTGCAAAAATCTTTTTGGCTGTATAGGCCTTAGGAATAAAGAATACTGTATTTTAAATAAACAATACACAAAAGAGGAATATGAAAAATTGGTAGAAAAAATAAGGAAGCATATGGATGAAATGCCGTATACGGATAAAAATGGTTGTGCCTATAAATACGGCGAATTTTTTCCAGCCGAACTTTCTCCCTTTGCTTATAATGAGACCATGGCTTTTGAGCAATTTCCATTATCAAAGAGAGAGGCCCAAGATAAAAATATAAGATGGTTTGATGATCCGGATAGAAGCTATTCCATTACCCTGAAAAGCGCACAAATAGAAGATGATATAAAGGATGTGCGAGATTCGATTTTGAGCGAAAATATAGAATGCGGGCATAAAGGCGAGTGCAACCATCAATGCACGAAGGCATTTCGCATACTCCCGGAGGAGCTTCAGTTTTACAAGAGAATGAAGCTACCGGTCCCGCACATTTGCCCGAATTGCAGATATTTTGTAAGGTTGAAGAGATCATTGCCTTGGCGTCTTTGGCATAGAGAATGTATGTGTAAAGAGGAAGACCACAACCATAAAGGAAAATGCGCCAATGAATTCGATACGCCTTATGCTCCAGATCGGCCGGAGGTAGTTTATTGTAAAGAATGTTACCAGCAGGAAGTTTACTGAATATACATGACACTTTTCTGCGATCGCGGGAAAGTGTCATGTTATTAAAGTTAAAAGAAAAAAATGCAATTTAAAATTAAGAAAAAATTAGAAGGTGCCTTGGGCAGAGCAGGGGAGATAAAGACGGCGCATGGGATAATCAAGACCCCGGCTTTTGTGGCTGTCGGGACTAAAGCGACAGTGAAATCTTTGAATCCGGAACAAGTGCGCGAGGCCGGAGCGCAAGTGGTTTTGGGCAATACTTATCATCTTTATCTTCAACCGGGAGATGAGATAGTGAAAAAAGCGGGCGGGATAGGCAAGATGATGAATTGGAAAGGTCCGACGATGACAGACTCGGGAGGTTTTCAAGTTTTTTCATTGGGCGCGGCTTACGGCAAAGACCCCGAAGGAAAGCAAGCTTCCTACGGGGCAAATATCTCAAAAGTGATGAAGAAAGAAGATTTGATTTCAAAAAGGCCTGCCCCGTACCAAGCCGAAGGCTTTGGTTCGGGGTTTGATGATTCTGATGCTCCGCGCTTGGCAAAAATCGGGCAGGACGGGGTTTCCTTCAAATCCCATTTGGACGGCTCTATCCACTACATCACTCCGGAAAAATCAATCCAAATCCAACACAACTTGGGCGCGGACATAATTTTCGCTTTTGACGAATGTACTAGTCCGGCGGAGGATTTGAAATATCAAAAGGAAGCACTGGACCGTACGCACCGCTGGGCAGAGCGGAGTCTTACAGAACATAAAAGATTACTTGGAGGAAAAGAAGCTTCTTTGGCTTTATTTGGTATTGTGCAGGGTGGACGGGAAAAGGAACTTCGACAAGAGAGCGCCCGAGTGATGTCTTCCATGGATTTTGACGGTTTCGGTATCGGCGGATCTTTTGCAAAGGAGGATATGTCTTCCACAGTGAAATGGGTGAATGAAATTTTACCGGAAGAAAAGCCTCGCCATTTGCTCGGCATAGGGGAGCCGGAGGATCTTTTCATGGGTGTGGAAAACGGAGTAGACCTTTTTGATTGCGTTTTGCCGACACGGCTCGGCCGAAATGGCACGCTTTATACTAAAGAAGGGAAAATTATAATCACCAACAGTAAGTTCAGGAACAATTTTAGCCCTATAGATAAAGAGTGTAATTGCTATACATGTTTAAATTACACTCGCGCATATATTGCGCATCTTTTTCATAGTAAAGAAATGCTGGCTGGAAGCCTTGCTTCCGTCCACAATTTGTATTTCATAATCCGTCTGGTAAATCAAATCCGTCAGTCTATTTTAGAGGGCAAATTTTTTGAGTTCAAGGAAGAATTTTTGAAAAAATATAATAAAGAATCCCGAAGTCCTTTACATATTTTAGATACTTGGTATACTTAATTTGTTTTAAATTTGATTGAGATGGACAAGAATAAAAAAATAAAAAAACACAAAAAACAAAAAAAGCAGATAAAAAATTGGAAAAAATTTTGGCGAATAGGCGAAGATGAATTTAACACTCAATATTTTGACATAAATTCTTCAGGAGAGTTGGTAGTGAAAGAAGGCTATTATCAGTACAACATGATAGATATTGTCAGAAAGTACGGCACGGTGACGGAAGTTTTTTTCCCCTTCATTTTAGAGAACCGTGTTCGCGATTTGATTGAACTTTTTAATGCATACATAAAAATTTTAAACTATAAAGGAAAGTTTTTTTATCACTATGTGATGAAGTCAAACCAAAACCAAGAATTTGTTTTGCCCGCTATTGCAGAAGGAGCGAATATTGAAGTATCTTCCGCCAATGAATTGTTTTTAGTAAAAAGAATGTTGGAGCAAGGAAAGTTTAATCACAAGATCAGAGTTAGTTGCAACGGACCGAAAACCGATCAGTATATAGGCTTGATCGAAGAATTGCGCAATAAGGGTTTGTTGGTCATACCCATAATAGAAAATAGCGGAGAACTGGAAAAATTGAAAAAGTTCAAGGGCGATGTCGGCATCAGAGTCAATTTTGATTTGAAGATAGACGCTCATTGGGATAAAAAATACAATCACTTTGGTTTTGACGAAGAAGAACTTCTGAAATTAGGGAAAGTTAGAAATCTTTCAATGCTTCACTATCATATCTCCACCCAAAATGAAAAAATAGAAGGTTTTGTAAAACCTCTTAAAAGAGCTATCAATTTATATGCTAAATTAAGGGGAAACAACCCAGGCCTTGATACTATAAACTTCGGTGGGGGTATGGCTGTGCCTTACGAAAAGAAGAAAAAAATGATTTCTGTAAAAAATTTGGTAAGTCAGATGGTTAAAACAGCCAAAAAGGAAAGTGACAAGCTTGGCGTCAAAAATCCAAACCTGGTGTGCGAATGGGGAAGTTATTTTACTGCGCCTTCACAAATTACAATTTTCAAAATTTTAGGAGAAAAACCGATTTTCAAAAAATCAGACACAAAGTGGTATTTTATAGATGGCAGTTTTATTTCAAACCTGACCGATACATGGTCCCCGGTGCATCACAAATGGCATTTTGTGACCGCTAATCATCTGTATGCACGCAGATTGCAGAAAGTGTGGCTGGCGGGATCGACTTGTGATTCCGATGATAGGTATACTTCTTCTGGAAATTATATTTTGTTGCCCAAGATTACAGAAGAAATGTCGGACATATATTTAGTCGTATTTGATACTGGATCTTATCAGTACACTCTCGGCAATAGTCACTGTCTCTTGTCGAGTCCGGCTCTCGTGGTATGCCAAAACGGAGCAGTCAGGTTGTCACGCAAAAGCCAAACACCGGAAGAGATCGGAACACTTTTTGGTTGGAAAGGTGATCATAAATAAAAAATTTTTTGTGTTGCCGGTTATTTTTTTGGTTTTTATTTTTTTTCTTTTGTTTTTTTTAAAGATGGAAAATAATTTTTCCAAAAATCAAAATTCAGGGCAAATTCAGTATGTAAAAATTGCCGGTAAAAAGATAAAAGTGGATTTGGCTTTGACCGCCGAGACTCGAGAAAAAGGACTTTCCGGCAGGAATTTTTTAGAAGAAGGAAAAGGTATGCTTTTTGTTTTTAACCAGGCAGATAAATACTCGTTTTGGATGAAAGACATGAAATTCCCAATTGATATCATTTGGATCGGAGAAGATTTTAGAGTGGTTTACATGAAAGAAAATGCCTTGCCAGAATCGTATCCAGAGACGTTTACCCCAGGTCAAAATGCTAGGTATGTTTTAGAAGTTTCAGCCGGTTTTCTCCAAAAAGAAAATTTAAAACTGGGCGACAAGGCAGAATTTTCGTCCTCTTAGAGCTTGTTAATAAAGACCCCTTCGGAAATACTATTTACAGTTTTTTCAAATTGTTTTCTTTGTAAAATTTTTGTTGATTTCCACTCGCCTAAATTATTTTTAGGAAGTATAATTCTTGCTATGGAAAAAAGTATCAATTTAAATAAAAAGGAATTGAGCAAAATTAAAAGTATTAGGAACAGAGAAGGGGAAATTATTTCTTTTGATTTAAATAGGATAGCTCTCGCAGTACTCAAGGCTTTCCAAACTACCGGCGAAGGCGCAGAAAAAGAAGCGGGTTTGGTTGCCAGGCATGTTTTCCAAGAATTAGTGCGCCAAAAAGATAAGAGTAAAGAAAGAAAATCTATTCCGACAGTGGAAATGATTCAAGATTTAGTGGAGTCGGAGCTTATGGACTTGGGTTATCATGCTACGGCAAAAGCCTATATTTTATATAGATCAAAAAGAGCCGAGCTTCGCAGAGAAGTGGGTATCGTACCCTCGGGAAATAAAAAAATCTTTGATGAATCGAGCTCTTACTTTGTGAGTTCTTACGAGGAATTTATTTTTTATCGTACTTACTCCAAATGGCAGGACGGCTTAGGCAGACGTGAAACTTGGATCGAGACCATCGACCGTTTCATGGCTTATATGAAAAAAAATATCGGCAATAAAATTTCCGAGAAAGACTACAAAGATGTGCGCGAAGGAATTTTGAATCAAGAAGTTTGTCCTTCAATGAGACTGCTCTGGTCCGCGGGCGATGCTTGCGACAAATCAAATGTCTGGGCGTACAACTGTTCTTACCTCGCTCCTTCCGCATGGCAAGATCTCGGAGAAGTGATGTACATTCTCATGTGTGGAGCGGGCCTCGGTTTTTCCGTTGAATCGGAAACCGTGCAAAAATTTCCGCAGATCAAAAGGCAGACCGGCAAAAAAATTGCGATGCATGTCGTAGAAGACAGCAAAGAAGGCTGGGCGGATGCATATGTCCTTGGTTGCAAGACTTGGGCTGACGGGTACGATATAGATTTTGATTACAGCAAAATTAGGCCGGCCGGTTCTCGTTTGAAAACTGCCGGCGGGCGCGCTTCCGGGCCTCAGCCATTGATTGACCTTATGAATTTTACCAGGAAGAAAATTTTGGCAAGACAAGCCAAACGTCTCACAAATATAGATTTACACGATATTATCTGTCAGATCGGCCTTATCGTAGTGGCTGGTGGCGTACGCCGAAGTGCTCTTATATCACTTTCAGATATAGACGATGAATATATGCGCAAATCCAAGCAAGGCCAATTTTGGATAGAAAATGGACAGCGTTCTATGGCCAATAATTCCGCTGTTTATAACCAAAAGCCTTCTGCGGCCGAGTTTTTGAACGAGTGGATTGAGCTTATGAAGTCCGGTACAGGCGAAAGGGGTATTTTCAACAGAGGCGGTCTTTTAGCCCAACTTCCAAAGCGCAGGATTGAGAATTGGAAGGAGACAGGTATTATAGATGACCAAAATATAATCGTAGGCTTGCCGGGATCCAATCCTTGCGGAGAGATCACTCTGCGTTCAAAACAGTTCTGTAATCTGACATCTATAGTGGTTCGCCCGAATGACACCATAGAAGATCTGAAAAAAAAAGTAAGGCTCTCAACTATCTTAGGCACGTTCCAAGCTACGCTCACGAATTTCGGCTACCTATCCAGAGAATGGAAGCAAAACTGCGACGAGGAAGCTCTGCTCGGAGTCTCCATTACCGGATATTATGACAATAAAATTATCCGCAACGATAAAGTTTTGCAAGATTTGAAAAATGAGTCTATTAAAGTGAATAAAGAATATGCCAAGAAGTTCGACATAAACGCTTCCACTTGCATCACTACAGTCAAACCGCACGGCAATTCCGGGCAGCTCCTTTATGTGGGGTCGGGCATGCATCCGTGGTTTGCAAAATATTACGTGAGGCGCGTGCGTATTTCCACAAATGATCCGCTTTTCCAGCTTATCAAGGATCAAGGTGTGCCTTACAAAGCAGAGATAGGTTATTCCACGGCTAACTCCACTGTAGCAGTAGTGGAATTTCCAATGAAAGCGCCGAACGGAGCAGTTACTCGCGACCAAGTTTCTGCCATTGATTTGCTAAATGAGTGGAAGAGATTAAAAGTGAATTATATTGAACACAATCCTTCGGTGACGATTTACGTGGGCGATGATGAATGGATCGAGGTGGCAAACTTTGTTTATGAGAACTGGGACATAGTCGGCGGGCTTTCTTTCTTGCCGAGGTCCGACCATGTCTACCAACTGGCTCCTTATGAAGAAATCAGCAAAGAGGAATATGAGAAGAGGGTAAGAGAGATCAAACACATAGACTTTTCCAAGCTGGTTTACTATGAGCAAGAAGACAATACAGTCGGCGCCAAAGAATTCGCCTGTGTTTCCGGGGTCTGCTCCATAGACGATGCCTTGGCAGAGGAAGCCAGAAAAGAGCAAATGAAAGAAACCGGCGAGAACTAAGCTTTACTTTTTAATAATTCTATTTTACTATATACCAAGTCTTGTATTGGATAGTTGCTCCGACTTTGGTCGGAGAGGAAAGTCCGAACACATAGCCTTTATTGGTTAAACGTAGCGGGTAACACCCGCCGATCCGATCTTGGTCGGATTAGAGTTGCGAACAGTGACGAATCCTCAGACTTCGGTCGGAGGGGTGAAACGGCAAAATACTTACGCGTGTGCAAGATCGCGCTCCGACCCAGGTCGGAGAGAATCGCTTGACCCTAAGGGTAATTTTAGGGCTAGATAAATAACTATCACTCCGATTGCGTCGGAGAACAGAATTTGGCTTATAAATACAAGATTAAGATATGAAAAATCCCCCGAAAGGGGGATTTTTCCGTTAAAACTTGCTTTTTTATCCGCTTTGTGCTATACTCCTCTCTGTGAGTGTGCAAGGTAAGACTTGCATTAACCGTAAACAACGTATGTGCCACAAAACCCCCGCAAGGGGGTTTTGTATTTGACAAAGTAAATAATAGTGTTATCATTCAAGCAGAAGATTTTTGGAGGCAAATGTGAATCAAAATATTTTTTCTTCGGATTTAAGTTATTTGAAGAACTTAAATCTTCCTGGATTTCCCGGCAGTAAAAAAGAAATTCTGCGTAGACGGGAAGAATCTAGAAGATTTAGAGAAAGAGCATTGGCGCATCCGGGTGCAAAAAGATTTTGCCCAAAGTGCCAGACCCCCATCTATGATGATGGGGAATGTCCAAATTGTGAATAGCCACATTGTTTTCTTTACAATATGGCTATTCTAGTAAATGTAAACAAATAATATAAAGGAGGATGGATGTTTACTTTTGGTTTAATCTTGTTCGGAATTTATATTGTTGTCATGTGGTTCTTTGCCATGCCGACGAAAAAGAAATGAAACAGTCTGTCACGAAAAATGTTTCAGGCTGTTTTTATTTACATTATTAATAAAATAAGATAAAATATCCTTGTTCCTAAATGGGCCCTTAGCTTAGTTGGTAGAGCGCCTCATTTGCAATGAGGAGGTCAGCGGTTCGAATCCGCTAGGGTCCACAATAGAACAGTTACCTAGTTCAGAAAGCTCAAATACCCTTAATGGCAAAGACAATTTAGCGGTTCCAAATCCCTCTCCTCTCTTGTAAACCAAATTATCTGAAAATACTAATTTTAATACTAGGTGTTTTGATGCTAAATCTTCTTTTTTCCAATAAAGATAAGGGTTTTTGAGAAATGTAAAAGTTTCTTCTAGGGCGGTTTCAAACTGTGCCTTGCTACCTCCTTCCATTTGTTGGAATTTCTGCTCAAGGACCTTCTCTTCTTCTGTTAATTTTTCTATTTCTCTTTCGTATGCCTTAATTACTGTTTCATTCTGCGTTTTACCAATTCTATCTACAAACATTCTTATCTTTGCTCGTATCTCGTTTAACGCTTTGTCATTTTGCTTTTTAATATTTTCAGCATCCGCCATCCTTTTACTCCAGACATCAAGAAGAATTTTTTTAGTAAGCTCCAAGGTTCCTTCTTTGGGATTAACGGATTTTAATATTTTTTCAAATTCATCTTCTATAACTTGGCGTTTAATTATTTTCCACTTCATCGGACACTTTTTGTTTTTGCAGTGATAATAAGGATGCTTCTTTTTATTTTTTCCTCCGCCTCCTGTGGTCCAACTTCCAGTTATAGGAGTAAGACACTCAGAACACAACACAAAACCCCTTAACGGAAAATCCAAACTATTGTCTTTTCTAAGATATGTTCTTTTCTTGCCCTTGAGTTTTTCCTCTATCCTATTAAGATATGGCGTATCAATCAACGGCTCATGGTATCCGTTTCTGCGTGCCACGTTCCATTTAGAATATTCAATGTATCCTGCGTATATGGGAGCCATATTTAGATAATCTTTCACGGAGCAAAGATTAATTATTCTTCCGCCACATAGCTGTTTTAACTGTAAGAATTTTTGAACATCCACTTTATTTTCAAATCTTCCATTGCCGAATCCTTCTAGGGCTTCTTTAATAATGCTTGCTTCTGGTTCAAATCTTTTTAGAATCTTGCCATGAATAGGGTCTTTAATCATCCTGTAACCCACTAAGGCTCTAAAGGGCCAATATCCTTTTTCTAGTCTGGCTTTCATTTTTTGTATAACTTGTCTTTGGTTTTGCTTTCTTTCCAGCTCTCCTTGTGCGGCTAAAATAGTTTCAATAAATTGCCCTTCGGGAGTTTCTTCAAAAGTAAAGTTGGGGCATTCCACTTTAGCACCTCTCGCATCAAACTCTCGCCTTAATTTTAGATAAAATACAGTATCTCTTGCCAATCTCTTTAAGTCGTCAAATATGACTATGTAATTCGCGGCAGGGTTTTTATCAAGAAAAGAAAGTAATGCTACCATACCTGGTCTGTCCATAAAATCACCGGCTCCTGAAAAACTGTCTTTGAATACTTTTTTTTCAACTTCATAACCTTTTCGTTTTGCATATTCCTGACAGCGAAATTCCTGGCTGTCTAAACCATGCCCTTCAGAACTTTGCTTTATGGAACTTACTCTGCAATAAATTACTGCTTTTTGCATACTTATATTTTACCACTAAATTTCTCGAAGTAATTGTCTAGTATTGATTCGACCATAGCGTAAAGAGCATTTCTGAGCCTTTCTACCTCAGAGTCCGTAAGGTTTTCACCTAGTATTTCTTTACACCTTTCAATACTCAACATGGCTGTTATCTGCCTGTTCTCAGGCAAGGTGGACTAAAGAATCAGCATCAATTAACTTTTTCTTTTCGTCCTTCCACTGAAGACCTTCAACCCAGTCACCAACTTTAAACTGGTTCCAGACAGAATAATTTCTGTATTGTTCACCTGTAAAGGTATGAGCTGACTTGGAATTTTCTAACTTGAAAAAGAGAGTCAGGAATTTCCCTGAAGGATTAATTCCAACAATTTGTCCTTTCATAAGTAGAATAAGTTTAACTAATAAAGCCCACTTTTGGCATCGCAGGCTCTGCTGGAGACCTGCAAAGCCAGAAATGGGCTTTGCCCAGCAGAATTGTGAAAGAGGAGTTTAAATTAAAAAATCTCACAGTCTTTCACTGTGAGGTAAATATATGTTTATGATAGAAGACAAATAAATAGAGTGCTAAATGTCTCTTTCGGTGACCGTGATTTGATTCTTTATTCTCTGAATACTCTTTTTTATCGAGCCCTCCGTATACATTCCCTTAAGTTTACTATTAGCAAAACTCTTTATT
>CAYQKC010000009.1:0-17581 GCA_964418145.1 uncultured Candidatus Saccharibacteria bacterium | reverse complement strand
AAGTTTAATTTTTCCTGTAGATTAATGTCCAAAATGCCTCTGATTTTCTGGAGGCATTTCTATTTGGTTAATAAAATTCAATACTTAGTTAGATTTTTAGAAATTTGTAAAATATCAAGGATTCCCTTTGATATTATTGGATATGAAAATCTAGGCGCGTGAGGTCTATCTCAAAAACTTTGCATTCACCGCCTGATTCATCTTTTGTTATCCTACGCAAAATCCATCTCTTATTAACAAGAAAGTTTTCAACAAGAAGATTATCCGTGCAAACAAGTGCGACGGGTTCATTTTGTTTTTTTAAATGTTCCATTCTACGTCTGTAAAGTTCAGTATATACACCTTGCTCGCGATATTCAGGGAGCACTATCGCACCAGCAAGCCAGGGAAGGTTATTGTCAATTTTGTCTGGGCTTGCAGCATGAGTAACAGAACCAAGACCAATAAGTTTTTTATGGTCAAAACAACCGATAATAAAATCTGATTCTTTCAATTCACTCCATGCATCCACAGGATAATCTAAACCCCATGAATATTCTTGGATCATTCGTGCTGCTTCTTTCGCAATTTGTTCGGTTGGAAGAATCTCTTTGAATGTAAACATACTTTAGTATTTTATGAGGCCACTTCAGTGGATACTCCTTGATTACATGGCTTCTTACAACTTTAACACAAATAAAAAATTTCTACAGAAATCATATCAAATATCAAGGACCCCCCTTGATATTACTTGATATTAATTCCGTCTAAAACTCGCCATTGTCCCGTATAATGAGCTATATAATCTATGGTTATTGAAAATAGTACAGTAGAAAGAATAGAAAATAAAGAAACCTTTTTTACCATATCTGGTAACAGAAAAGATAAATATATGCAAGGTATGGCTAAAAATACTAATGCTGAATAAAGTATATTAAAACTAAAAATAAACGATATTCCTGAAGCGACAATGGGTCATAAGATAAAAAAAGAATATATGATGGGGATATTTTTTCATTTTTTAAATTTTAATAAATGTTAGTCTAAATATATAAAATTTTTTTAACAATCCGATCTTTCTTTTATTTTATCACATTTCTTTTCCATACAAGCCGGTGAGCGTTGCGGATTCCAAAATATACCCTTCCATCGCCTTCAATAAATCCGCCTTAGTAGAAGATCGAGGCAAAGAGAGCATTTGATCGAGTGCGTAGAGCTTGAAATGATAATGGTGCACACCAGACGGCGGGCAAGGCGCTACATAGCCCGGTTTGCCGAGACTGGTATAGCCTTCCTCGTCCGCTCTATCGCCCTCGCTTATGCGCGATATCTTCGGATCAATGTTCCAGGCCACCCAGTGCACAAAGTCCCCGCTCGGGGCATCTGGATCGTCTACAATGAGCGCCAAGCTCTTTGCTTCTTCCGGCACGCCGGAAATGATTAGCGCCGGGCGCGTCCCTTCGCCCCGGCAAGTGTATTTTACCGGAATATTTCTATTATTTTCAAAAACCTCGCTTTCTATTTTCATATTGTTTCAAGTTAATTGTATATAATTTGCCGTCCGTGAAAAACTGATCGCCCGCGAAATTTTGCCCGAGCACGGGCGCGACTGATTGGATTTTTCTCGAATTGTCCACCATACCTAATTTTTCAAGGTCAGAAAAAAGCAGTTCTCGTTCTGAATCAATATCAGGTGCAATTTTGTGCACAATCAGCCACTTAATACCAGTATCTAAACTAACGGTTCCGACATAGACTTGTTTCCCATCCGGAGTTTCAATATTCGTTTTCCAAAATCGAGCATGGTGTCGTTCACGCACGCTTTGTGCTCCTGTTGGTTTTTCAAAACCAAAATCGTGCACTTTAGCATTCCAAAATGACGGCGTCATGGGCGCAGTCGGATAATTCTGATTTAACAAAGCGGTCTTAGCTAACTTTAGTATCGAACCGACACTCGGAACGTTGGCCAGCGTCCAGCTGGCTTTTTGCATACCACTAACAAACTCTTGATCGTTTTTTGCAACGACAACCAAATTGATCGGCTCTTGTCTATCGCCGATAAGCGTTTCCGTATACTTTGGCAAATTACCCTTTTGAAAAATATTTTGAACATCATCTAGAACTACAATGGCGGAGACTGACAATTTTGTATTTAAAGGCGGATTGTATCGTAAAGCAAGACCTGCATAAAAAATAATGCCGGCCAATGGCAAAATTACAGACACGACTTTTACGGTTCGGGATACGACAGGCATTTCTTCCGATTTTCGCCGTTTCAGCCATTCGGCAATACTAATGCCGATGATAAGCCATAATGCGCCTAAGAGATAACCGCCCCAGACATCACTTAAGTAATGTACGCCAAGATAAATACGCGAAAAGCCGACGCCTAAAATAATCAGCACACCAGCAAATAAAATATTGACTTTGGTTTTCCAATGCCTAGGCAGATGAAGTAAAATATAGATCAAAAAACCATAAAAGGCCATTGCCATTGTTGCGTGTCCGCTTGGAAAAGAAAAACCTTTTTCAATGTAATAAGCGACATCCGAACGCGGACGATGAATTATCATTTTACTGACAGTGTAAAACAGATACGAGCCGCTTATAGTTATTAAAAAGGGCAAAATATAAACTCGTTTCTTCCAAATCCACAAGAGGGTTGAAACAATAACCGCAAAACTTACAATCATCTGCCATTTGGCAAGCAAAGTAATCCAAAGAAAAATCTTAATAAGTTCTGCGTCGCGGAAAACATAAAGCAAATTGGCAACGCGAATATCAGCGGCGACCAGCGGCTCGGTTGTAACCACATCTTGGATTGTCCCGGCAAAAGCCGCAAAAATGTATACAAAAGCAAAAACTAAAAGTGAAAGCGGCAAGCCGGAAAACTTATCAGTATCAAAACGTCTTTTTAGGAAAGCAAAAAATTTAGAGTGTTTGTGGAAGAATTTTTGAATATCGGGATCGGCGGCAACAGCATTTTTTATCGAAATATAAATTGATTTGAGAAACGCAAAGAATGGTCGTGAATATTTGACAACCAATCTCACAAGAACAATGGCAACGATGACCGCGACAGTAAAAATCCCAGCTCTCGTTGACCATGTTTTTACGACATTTAGCGCACCACTGAAGAAGTAACCGAGCAACAGGTGCGCTATTGCCCATAAAAAGCCGCTGACGATATTCCAAAGCAGAAATTGCCATTCATTCATTTTGGAAAGACCGGCAATAAATGGGATAATCGACCGAAGCGGCCCGATGAATCTACCCAAGAAAACGCTTTTCCCGCCGTGCTTTTTAAAAAATCGTTCGCCTTTTTCTAAATGCGCGCGTTTAAGCCAGCGGCTTTCTTCTTTGAATAATTTTGTTCCCTTCATACCAAGCCAGTAACTCAAACTATCGCCGAGTATCGCGCCAATGGCTGCAAACCAAATCAAGTCGCCAAGATCAAGATATCCTTGCGCGGATAAAAAACCTGCTATAATAACCAGAACGGCACCTGGAACTATTATTCCGACAAATGCCAACGATTCGGTAAGCGCTATGAGCAAAACCAGCCAGTAGCCGAATACGCCGAAGTGTTGGAATGTTGGAAGGATTGAATTTATAAAGTCCATAGTTATTTTTTCACCAAATCATCATCGGCGAGTGTAGACAATTTATCCTGCGACAAATTCCGTCGTTTTTCACAACTTTTTGATATTTTTTGCTATTGTTGATTTTTTGCTTGTCATTGCGGAGGCGGAGAGATTCGAACTCTCGGTGGTGTAATCCACACACGCTTTCCAAGCGTGCGCACTAGACCGCTATGCGACGCCTCCATATTTATTAATCTACCTTATTTTTCAAAAAAAGGAAGGGGCAACGCACTTTGTTTTTTAAATGCAAAAAATTGCTCGCTTAAAAGCCATTTGTTTAGTATAGGGCTTAAGGTTATGGCAAAGCCGATATTGCCGGCTAGGTGGAGCGCGGTAAAAGGAATCTGCATTATAAGGGCAGTAAGCATGCTCTCGTGGAAAAGCGGAGCAAAAAGAACGCCGGTTATGAGGTCATAGACGATTGTCGCCATAAAAGCAAAAACTGCAAAGTTAAAGGCAGAAGCTCTGATTTTCTCAAAATAAAAATAAGAGATGAACCCTATCAAACCATAGGTAATGCCGGTAAACCATGTCCAAGGGCCGAAATTAGTCAGAAGATCATAAATATAAATGCTTAAAAAACCAAAAAAGAAGCCGAAAATCGCCCCGTATTTCTTTGAAACAGGCATAATTGAGGCCATAATTGGTTCAACATTCGGAGCACGGAATGGAATTAATCTAAAAAGCAGACAACCAAGAAAAACCGTAAAAATTTTTAATTTGTTTTTCATAACAGCCATTAAATTATAACATACCCAAAAATTCTTTCTCGCTTAGAATTTTTATTCCTAATTTCTGCGCATTTGTCAATTTAGAGCCGGGATTCTCCCCTGCCACTACATAAGAAGCCTTGCTCGAAACGCTCCCTGAAACTTTTCCGCCCAATGAAATTATTTTTTCTTTAGCCAATTCGCGCGAAAGCGCAGAAAGAGTGCCAGTTAAAACGAAAGTAAGATCGGAAAATTTCTTTTTTCCTCCCTCCGCTTTTTCTTTTTGTATTTTCACTCCGTTTTTGAGGAGTTTTTCCAAGAAAAGCAGATTCTTTTTGTCGGAAAAGTATTCGGAGAGACTCTTTGAAACCGCCGGACCGATATTTTCTATCTCGCTTACTTCTTCCGGCACAGTTTTTTTAAGTTTTTCCAAAGTTCTAAAATGATACGCCAAGTCGCGGGCAGTCTCCTCGCCCACATGGAGAATGCCAAGTGCCCAGATGAATTTTGAAAATGGAATTTTTTTCTTTAGATTTATTTCCTGTACGATATTTTCCGCGCTTTTTTCGCCAAAGTGCTCAAGCAAGGCTATATCTTCTTTCTCCAAAGTAAAAATATCGGCGGCGTCCGTGATAAACCCTTCGTCTTTGAAACGGCGCAAAATTTTCGGGCCGAGCTCGTAGATGCCGAAGGCATTCACGAAGTGCTCCAAATACCTTTCGTTCTTGGCAGGGCATTTTGGATTGATGCAGAAAAAAGCCACTGACTCGTCGGGGGCGCCAAAAGTCCCGCGAGAAATGGTCTGGCCGAGCGCTGTGCGCGAGGAGAACCGAGGACCTTTCGAACGGGAGCTTTTGGCGCCCCCGGAAAGGAATTTTTTCTCCACTTTCTCTCCGCAGATCGGGCATTTCTCCGGCATTTTGAAGCTTTTTTCTTTGCCTGTGCGCATGCGGGCGAGGACCTCCACCACTTTCGGTATGACATCGCCGGCTTTTTCTATCACTACCGTATCCCCTATTTTTACGTCCAGCCTCTTGATCTGGTCGGCATTGTGCAAGGTGGCTTTTGAAACAGTCGAGCCGGCTACCTCTGTCGGGAGGAATACGGCAAGCGGAGTAAGCACTCCGGTGCGCCCCACATTTATTTTTATATCTTTCACAATAGTAGTCGCCCTCTCCGCTGGATATTTAAAAGCTGCCATATAGCGAGGCGCTTTTCCAATCACGCCTAAGATTTCTTGTAATTTCAAATCATCAATTGATATCACTATACCATCTGTGCCATAAGGAAAATCTGGACGAATTTTTTCAAATTTTTTTATGAAAGAAATGACTTCTTCTAAATTTTTACAAATAGCATCATTTTCATCCACTTGAAATCCTAATTTTCTAAGAAAATTATGTTTCTCTGAATGTGTTTGTAATTCATTTTTAGAAACAATATCATATGGAGAAAAAAATAATTTTCTTTCAGCTGCTAATTTTGGATCTAATTGCCGTAAACTCCCTGCTGCCGCATTTCTAGTGTTAGCAAAAATCTGTTTACCTTCTTTTTCATTTTGTTTATTTAATAAAATTAAAGTTTTTTTAGACATCAATGCTTCACCACGAACTTCAAGATAATCTGGATATGGAGATATTAATTGAAGTGGTATTGTCTTAATAGTCTTTAAATTCTGAGTAATATCTTCTCCAATAAAACCATCTCCCCTTGTCGCACCTCTTACAAACTTTCCTTTTTCATAAATTAACGATACAGCTAATCCATCAAACTTAACCTCACAAAAATAATTAAATTTTTGATTAGGTATTAATTTTTTAATTCTTTTTTCCCAATCATATAATTCTTCTTCACTAAAGACATCATTTAATGAGAGCATTCTGACTTCATGCTTTACTTTTTCAAATTTTTCAAGTGGTCTGCCACCAACTCTGTTTTCAGGAGCATTTAAATCTTCAAATTCTGGATATTTCTTAATAATAGATTTAAGTTCATTATTTAAAGAATCATACACGTCATCAGTGCCAATATCTTTTGTATGATAGGCATCTCGCAGGATATCAATTTCCTCTCGCAGTTTTTTAACTCTTTTTTGCGCTTCGTCTTTTCTCATGTTAAAAGATATTAATAATTTAATTGTAGTACTCTCTCCACGCTGTCGGCGCCCGGGGTACAGGAATCAAATTGCGACCCGCCGTTATTATAGCCCTTTGAAGTGACAGTGGCGGTATTGGCCACTGATTTATCCACCAAGACTCTGGCACAGCCTTGCCTATTTGATCCTAAACCCGAGACGACAAAACTCCAGGTGGAAAAAGATTGGCTTAAAGCAAAATTGTTGCCCATGCATTCCACGGTAGAACTCCCACCGCTCAAGACAAAAACATTGCTGGTAGTTTTGTCATTATAGAGGGCGCATTCCGCGCCGGTATCGGCTGAAAAAAGAGCATTATTCGTCTTCACCGCGTCCGTACCAAACTTTATCTCTCGGCTTGAAATGCTCGCAATACCCAAAGTGATCGCCAAAATTATACTGGAAAGCATTATTGCAAAAAGCAAGACAAATCCTCCGTTATTCTTTTTTATTTTTTTATTTTTCATTATTCTGCCCAATTAAACAAAACTTCGGAAAATGTAACACTATAGGACTTCCCGCTTATATTAAAGGAAACGGTTGAAAAGATTTCCATTTCATTTTGGTTTATGGATTGAACACTTATTTTGCGGACAAGCCCGGAATCAACCCCGATTGCCCCATTATTGTAATTCCCGCCGTCCACATACAGCTTGCATTGATTGGGGTCGGATGAACATAAAAAAACCGAGTTCGGGTCCGTAGGCGGGAGAGACACATTCACTCCGCATTCGCTTCCCACTGCGCAAGAACTTACTTTGCTTACAAAATTGCTCCAGGTTAGAGAACTTGAACTGGTAAAGAGCATATAATTGTCGCGGATATTCCTCAGATATTCTATTCCCTCTTGGGCTAAGTAAGCCGCCCGCATTTTATTCTCCGCGTATCTTGTATCAACGGGACTTTGCGACATAAAAGCCATAACTGAAAGTATGGAAAGAGAAAAAATGGAAATGGCAACCAGCGTTTCTACTAATGTAAAACCGCTTTTCCTTCCGTTTTTTGTATTTTGCTTCAGAAAAAATTTTTTCATTCGTTAAAAATTTAAATATTTATATCCGGCAGTCTCTGAGAGACGGAGGTTTCCAGAGAAAACGGAGTGACTACATTATTCTCGGAAGTTATCGTGCCGGAAAGCCTGATAATCACAAGGGGCTGATTTGTGTCTCCGGGCGGAGGCAGGGCGCCTTTCACTATGAAACCGGAACTCGGATCAATTTTAATCTCGGGCGGAGTAAGAATAATGAAAGAACCCGCGATCCCTCCATTGGTTGATTTTTGCAAGGTGCCGTCCGGGAAAACGGCATAAACCATCTGATTGCCGTAAGAAGACTTGAAAGAAATGCCGGCGCCTAAAGAGGCGGCGCAATCGCGCGGATTGATATTCGTCAAATTGCCGTCGTCTATGCAATGATAAATGTATCCGGTCCTCAAATTTCTGGAGATATCTTCCATGATAAAACTTAAGTTGTCCATAATCGCGCGCATATTTTGGGCTTTCTTATGCAGAATTGAAGAACCAAGGAGCGAACCCATGCCGAACATCATTATTACCAAGAAAAGAGAAACGGCTATCATTGTTTCTATGAGAGTATATCCGCCGTTCCCTCTTTTTATAAAAAATTCGCGCATTTTAATTTATTTGAATTCTCCCGGACGTATAAACATCTATTTTCGCCGTGACCGAATTCGGCGAAGAGACGACTATTTCAGCATAAACCAAATTGCAAGACACGAAGGGAGAAGAAGAAATTATTGCCGTCGGTTCTGGCCTTTTGTAAACTATATCCAAATTATTTACCGCAGACGGACAGCCTGCGCCGAAAAGATTTATTCTGGAAATATAATTTCCTTTGGTGATGGCTATCTGGCTCTGACATTCGCCGGTACAACCCAAATCCTCAAAAAGTCCGTTGTTGTTTAAATCGGCAAAATAAATGAAATTCTGATTGTTAGCGGTATTAAAATAAAGACCGAAAGAAGGCTTCCAGTCCGGGGCTGCCGCGGTATTCCACTTGCCGCCCATGGAAGACTTTTGCGCCTCCACTATTTTCAGAACCATATCGCTGGCTAAAACTTTTATGTTTACTGTCTGCTGAAACTTGTCGTAATTGAACATAACTATGGAAGACATAATGGAAAATATGCTCAAAACCACTATGAGTTCTACATAGGTCATACCGCCGTTTTTTGAAACATTCGACATAAAATTTTTGATAGCCATAAATTTCAGAGTCTCTTGTTTCATTTTAAAACTAAGCAGTTTCGTGGTCAACCGCTAAAAACCGGAGCCAAAAAATTGAAGCTGGAGGAAAAAAGACAAAAGTACTCCCAGAACTAAGAATGGCGCAAACGGAATTTCGCTTTTGATGTGGTGCTTCTTGGAAAAGAGCATAAGCAAAACGCCCACTACCGCGCCGGACCAAAAAGCCAGCACTACGCCGGAAAGCAGTCTGGAAAAGCCGAGAAGCCATCCTAGCCCCAGCGCCAATTTGCCGTCTCCTAAGCCCATCCATTTGCCTCTGGAAATCAACCAAAGCAGAAAAAACGGAATGGCAAGAAGTATTCCTGCCAGAAATTCGGTAATGGGAGGTATATGAGGATAAAAAATAAAATCTTGGAAAAAAAAGAGCCCGATAAAAGTTATTATCCCGAATACCAAAGAAAAAGCGTCTGGAATCACTTTGTGTTTGAAATCATAAACCGCCACTACCAAAAGCACGGAGAACATAACTGCATAGAAAGCATAGGAGATAGAAAAGGCGAAAATATCCAGAAAGAAAAGATCCTGGAACTTCAAAAAGAGCCCCGCAAATATAATACCCGTCAGTATTTCAACTATGGGATATTGGACGGATATTTTTGATTTGCATTTACTGCACCTGCCCCAAAGGCCGATATAACTCAAGACCGGCACAAGCTCGTACCAAGAAAGTTTCTTTCCGCAAGTCATGCACCCGCTCCGCCCGCCGAAAGAACGCTCCGTATTGAACCTAAAAATGACGACATTCAAAAAACTGCCGACTATAAGACCTAAAACAAGAAATATTAGAGATAAAACAAATATCATATCGCTATGAGCACTGTGTCACTCCGGCCGCCAAGCCGGTAGATTCTTTGGAAGATCCGGAAGAATCAACACACCAGCCTCCGTTTGTCTGAGCAGGGTTCTTGAGTGATACCATAGCTGCCCAGCCGGTGGCACTGTCATGACAAACTGCCGCGCCGGTACCGCCCGAAGCACTCCAAGCGTAACCTACCGTATTTCCCCCGACTGCCTGAGTTGCAGAAAGTTTCTGAGCCGCGCTTAGAACCATCGCGCTGATATTATTTGTCCCGGAAGTGCAAACATTGGCATAACTCAATCCATTACTATCATAGAACAACTCTGCTTGGGCGCGAGCATTGCTCAAACCCGCTTTTATGGCGGCATCAGCGCCTTTAGTTCTGGCGCTGTTGAGCGATGCCAAAACAACCGAGGCTAAAATGCCAATTATGGCCACTACGACCAGAAGTTCTATCAAAGTAAAACCTTTTTCCTTTTTATGACTATTCATAATATTTTTCCCAAAAATTTACTAAGGATAGATAAAAAATTAATAATTATTCGACTCGCTTAATATGGCTGTATTATAACACGTAAAGATAATGGAGTTATCCACATTGCTCCTTTTAATTTTTATCTCATTGGATACTCCCAGCGATATTGTAAATAGGCATAAGGATAGAAACGAGCAAGAGCCCTACGCCAAGCCCCAAAATCACTATCATCACCGGTTCAATCAAACCAATCATAGTATCTACTGCATCATCTACTTCCCTTTTATAAAAATCCGACAGAGTTTTAAGTATCTGCCCCAAAGAACCCGTTTCTTCTCCGATTTTTATCATTTGCACCAAAATTCCCGGGACTTCGTTGTTATATTTTTCAAAAGCCACCGACAAAGAGAGGCCGGATTTAACTCCATCCGCTACTTCTTTCAAAATTTCTTTATATATTTCGCTACCTACCACTTCAGCGGTTATATCGATGGCCCGGACAATCGGGATGCCAGACACAAGCATTGTGTCCATGTTGTCTGAAATCCTGGAAAGAAATAATTTTCGGTACAAATTGCCTATTATCGGTATAGAAAGGCGCATGCGGTCCAAATAGTTTTTTCCTCTCTCCGTCTTTGTCATCCTCCAAATCCAAAGCCCGAAAAGCACGATGAGAATTATAAAAATAAAACCGTAATTTACAAAAAATTGCGAGAGTCCTATGACTATTTTGGTATAGACAGGCGCTTCCTGCCCCGAGTCGAGTATGATAGCGGAGAGTTTCGGTATCACTATGTAAAACATAAGTCCCATGACTACGAAAAAAGTGACAATGACAAATATGGGATAAATAAGCGCGTTTTTGGTTTTGGAAGTCACGGTATACTGGCGATTCAGATAATCCGCCAAGTGTTCGAAGGTCTCGTTCAATTTTCCTGTTTCCTCGCCGACTTTTACCATATTTACATAAAAATTTGAAAAAACGTCGGGGTGTTTAGAGAGAGCGCCGGAAATGGAAACGCCAGCCTGGATATCATCGCTTATTTCCGTGAGTTTCTGCGCCAAAAGCTTGTTTTCCGTATTGCTCGCAAGCATAGTAAAAGCCTTGAGCGCCGAAACTTGCGCGCCAAAAAGTGTGGCAATCTGCCTAGAGAGAATCACTATATCTTTCATCGGAACTTTTCCAAAAAAAGAAATATTAAAAAGATTTTTTCCCTTCGATTCTTCTTTTATAAAAATGATGATAAGGCCTCTTCTCTGCAATCCGCTGATAGCGATATCTTGGTTCGGAGCGTCTATTTCTCCTTCTTTATTTACACCTTTTTCATCTACGGCTTTGTATTTAAACAGCATAAAAATTTATTTTATAACAGTCTTTCCAAACCCTTTGGATTTAGTGAAAACTGATAAGCATTCTCGATGGTTATCTCTCCGGCGCGGATAAGTTCAAGCAAAGAATGGTTTAGGTCAATCATGCCGGATTCTCTGCCTGTTTCAATCAAAATATCTATTTCCTTGGTCCTATTTTCTCTGATCAAATTTGAAACTGCATCGTTATTGATCAAGAGTTCATAAGCCGGGATGAGTCCACCGGAAACTCTCGGTACCAATCTCTGAGAGAAAATTCCGAGCAAGCTTGCGGCAAGCTCCGTACGAATCTGTTCCTGCTGATCGCCCGGAAAAGAATCAATGATTCTGTCTATGGTTTGGGAAGCGTTATTGGTGTGTAAAGTGGACAATACCAAGTGACCGGTCTCAGCCGCTGTGACAGCAGTAGCTATGGTTTCCGGATTACGCATCTCGCCGATCATTATCACATTCACATCTTCGCGAAAAACCGATCTCAGGGCCGTATAAAAGTCTTTTGTATCGATCCCCACTTCCCTCTGATCAATGATGGATTTGTTCGGAGTATAAACATATTCAATCGGATCTTCAACGGTTATTATATGACGCGCCTGTTCGCTATTTATCAAATTTACCATCGAAGAAAGAGTGGTAGATTTTCCTTGCCCAACCGGACCAACGACTAAAAAGAATCCTTGTTTTTTTCTAGCTAGCTCTGCTATAATCGGAGGCAAATGCAATTCCTCTAAAGATTTTACCTTCGGTACCAGCCTGAAAGCCACGCCCATAAGGCCTTTCTGAAAAAAAGCGTTCCCGCGCAAACGGACTTCTCCGCGGAAATCGTAAGAAAAATCCACCTCTTGTTCTTCTATGAATTTTTTCAATTTCGCTTCTCCCAGAACTTCGCCTAAAATCCCGCTTACATCTTCTTTGGTTAAAACAGGATGTTTTAAAAGAAAAACGAGTTCTCCGGCTATTCGAATGGCCGGATTTTTACCGACACCCAAATGCAGATCGGAACCACTTTCTCTGATAACCGTTAAAATCAATTCTTCAAGTTCTTTTTTGTAATCCATAACTTTTTTAAATTATTTTCTTTACCTATAATAATACCACAGAAAATCAATCGGTATCACTCACAAAATTGTAAACTTCTTTGTAGGGGATAATACCGTCCAGGGCTTTGAGCATCGCATCTTCTTTCATGGTAAGCATACCGTTTTTCCTGGCTACTTTATATATCTCGCCTTCAACCGGATTTCCCAATATGACTCTCTGCATTTCTTTATCAACTTTAAACATTTCAAAGATGGCAATACGACCCTTGGTTCCGGAAGGGCAATCATCAGTCGGCACTACGTCGTACATCTGGTCTTTTATCTTAATTTCTTTCCTGAAATTATCCGGCAAGTCTTTGATTTCACCTTCAATCTGCATTTTTATACTCTCATCCATCGGCACCAATTTCCTGCACGGCGGATAAGTGAGCCTGGCCAGACGCTGAGCGACAGAAAGTATAAGGGTCGGCGCGATCAAGTACGGATCCACTCCCATATCCACCAAACGCGGGATAGCGCCTATGGCATTGTTGGTGTGAAGTGTAGACAAGACCAGGTGGCCGGTAAGCGCCGCTTGAATGGCAAGCTGGGCTGTCTCCTTGTCGCGTATCTCCCCGACCATTATAACATCTGGATCTTGGCGCAGGATAGAACGAAGTCCGGAAGCAAAAGTGTACCCTATTTCCGGCATCATCTGTGATTGATTTATATCCGGTATGTGGTATTCAACTGGGTCCTCCAGAGAAATAATATTACTGCTTTCTTTATCGAGTTCGTTCATCATAGAATAGAGAGTGGTGGATTTCCCTGAACCTGTCGGACCGGTAATCAAAATTAGCCCGTAAGGTCTTGTGATAGCTTCCCGAAGCATCTCCAAGTTCCTCTTGGAAAGCCCGAGCTGATCAAGCGGCTTTACTCCTTTTTCAGAATCCAAGATACGAATAACTACTTTTTCGCCATAATAAGCAGGCATAGTGGAAACTCGGAAATCTATCTTCCTATTGTCAAAATTGGTAGTGAAGGCCCCATCTTGAGGTTTTCTCTTTTCGTCCAGACGCAATCTAGCCAAAATTTTTACTCTGGCCACCACTCCGCTATAGACATTAAGCGGCAATACGGTAGTAGTACGGAGGATTCCGTCGATACGGAAACGAATTTTTACCTTTTGTCCGGTGTTCTCTATATGTATATCCGAAGCGCCTCCTTCTATGGCATTACGAAGTATGACCGCCACAATTTTTATAACCGGAGCATCTTCAACTATCTTTACGTCTTCATCCGGCTTAACATTTTTTATTTCCTGGTTTAAGGTTTTTGATATGTCCAAGCTTCTCTCTTTCATATCATCAGCATCCAGTTCATTTAAGGCTTCTCCTACTTCCACTGACATGCCTTTATAATCTTGCATTACATTTTTATAATCGGAATCCGAAATTAAAAAAAGTTTGAATGGGATACCCAATTTGGCGGAAATAAACTGCAAGGCATCAAGCGCTTGGGTATTTTCGCCCTCAGTAATGCCGATCTCAAGTATTCCTTCTTTAAATCCGATCGGGACAAAATGATAATACATAGCCGCATCCTCGGGGATATATTTAAAAACTTCAAGGGGTATTTCCTTGGCATTTACCTTTTTGATAGGCATCTTTAAATACTCGCCTTTTGTTTCAAGAAGCTTTTCTTCCGGAATTCCAAAATCCATCAGCGCTTCATCAATATTTCCAGCGTGCTTGTCTCGGGCGAGATTTTTTATCTCATCCACTTGGTTTTTTTGGATTAAACCTTTTTTTGTCAATTCTTCTAAAAAACTCATATCTTTAATTGGTTTTGGTACTGCTATTGCCGGTATTCGCACCCGTATTTACTGCCGGAGTTGGGTTATCCGTCCCGATAGGCGCAAAAGGATTGGGTCTGCCTTCGTCCGTCGGCGGATTTAAAAAAATACTTGAATCCTTGAGGCGTAAGAAGGCCTCATCGGAAAAAATTGAATCATCCAACTTAATGCCCCTCACGCTCAGCAAAACTGAAAGGAGGTCTTCGGTAGTTTTTGAAGTTTGGTTTGCCACGACATCGCTTTTGAAAACTGTGCCGGTATTGTCCGTAGAAACAAGGTTTTGCTGGTCAGGCGCTTTTTTGAAAAAAAACATATAAGCGAGAATCAGAAACGCCGTGGCTATTGTAAATAGTATTATGTTTTTTATTTTTGAATTCATTTTAATTTTTTAACCAATAAGTCTTGACCCTGAAATCGTATTTATAAGATTGAGACAATGAGGGATTGAGACCGAGTCCGATGTTTGAAGAAAATTGTATGGAAGAAACATCCACAATCCGTAAATTGTTCTCCAAATCTTTCAAGAAATTAACAAAATTATTGTAAGTCCCTTGAGTTGAGAATTCCAAATCCCAAACCCCGTAATCTTTAGGGGAGGGATTGCCGGTAGTCGGCACGATGCTCGAAACGGTATCGCTTTTGCCGTTAGTCGTGTCGTATTTTACATTTTTGAGCAACATGCCGTAGGGCGAAGCTATATTTTCTATTTCCAAAATAAGGCGGATATTGTCCACATTGTTTGGCAGGAGCTTTTGCAGTCTGGCTAAATTATTCGGATCAAAGGAATTGTATTTTTGGGTCAATTTATCTCTTTCTGATTCAAGCGCTTTGGAATTATCAAGGGCTTGATTATAAGAATCAACAATCTGCCTTTTTGAAGTAATCTCCTGATACATAGGGTCAGTAAACATGAAAAAGGCCGCTATCGCCAATGCTATTAGAATTGTCGGTATTATATACCTAAACATAAAATTAATCGGTCCGCGTTGCGCCAATATCTGGAGGCTGGATTATGGCAGCGCTGGCGCTTTTTACTTTTAACATATTTTCATAATCAACAAAACTCGGATCGACCGAAAACTCTAAGTCAAAAAGCACATTGCCTTTATCATCAAGAGAGAGGTTGGAAAAGATCGGATCAATCAGGTATTTATTTTTGGCAAAAAGGTCGGATTGCAGAGCGATTGATTGGTAGCCTATCGCTGTCCCGTTCATTTTCACTAGCACTCTCGTATTTTTGTTCGTACCATACTCATAATCAAATTTGTTGTAAGAAATTGTCTTCATGGTCAGGTCTTGCAGGGTTTGGAAAATCGGGCTTATGGCTATATGGTTTGATAAAATTTCCGAAGAAGCCCGTAAACGCTTGTTCAGAGTCTGCAATTGCAAAAGCTTTGAGGGTTCAAAACGATTTTGAGCTAAATTCAAGTCATTTTGTTTGCTAGTAATACTGCTGTCCAAGTATTTGCCATAGAAATACATGCCTATGGAGACGATAAGAACGGTAAAAAAAACAAATAAGGAGACAACCATAAAAAGGTTCACCGTCTGCGCTGAAATAGCCTTTTTCTCCACTATAGGCTTCTTGGGTATGAAAGATGTTTGAAAATTTTGATCCATCCCGTACGAAATTCTATCATTATTATTTTTTGACAGAATATTTGCTTTGTAACCGAATCCCGTTATTCCGTACGGGATCCATCTTTACTCTAACTCTAATATATATTATCTCAATTTATTGTAATTTGCGCAAGGCTAAACCTATGGCAACAGCAAATTCCGGTCCGGTCGTTTCCAACACCTTTTCTAAAAACTCCGGGGCGCCCACTTTGGAGAACGGCAGACCTACCTCTATTTCCGCTTTAAAGTTGCTTACAGCTATTTCTTTGAGTCCTTTTAAGAGAGCCCCGCCGCCGGTAAATATAACTTTGCTTACCGTCTTGTCGTATTTTTTCTCATAACCGAGCAACATACTGTTTATTTCCGAGAAAATGTAATCCAACTGCACTTTTATTATATCCGGCACACTTTTTTCAATTTGATTTTCAAAAAGACCGTATTCTTTTTTCATTTCTTCTGCCTTGGAAAAAGGAATGCTTAAGGATTGCGAGATGGAATTGGTAATATCCGCCCCTCCGCGATTGATAGTGTGATGCGCTCTCACCATACCAAATTCCACCAGTGAGAGCTTGGTACTGGAAGCACCGAAATCAACCAGGAGGACCAGTGAAAGCTCGTGTTCAAAATTTGAGCGTATAGAAGAAAAGATTTCTATTTCAAAAAATCCGACAGATAAATCGCACTGGGAAACGATCGAGCGGTACTTGGCGATAGCATCGTTTTGGATCGCCACGACCAAGACTTCCGTTTTCTCCGGCAACATAGAAGAAGCATCCGGATTGTTTTCCTCCTCGTAAGTGGGCTCCTTCTCAGGTAAGATGAAATAATCTATTGAAACTTCGGTAATAGGGAGCGGTATATATTTGCGCGCCTCAGTCGGTATGATCGATGGTACTTCACTCGCCTTCACTTGAGAAGGCAGGGAGATGGTAAAGACGAGGCTAGATTGCACAGGAATGGAAAAGGCTGAAGAAGACGTAGTCACGCCTGCTTCTTTAAAAACTTCTTTTAAAGCCTCCACGACTTTTTCTATCGGCAAATTGGTCACTCGTCCGGCATCGGTGTCGACATAGGAACCGAGCGAAATAGCGCCATAAGTTTCGAGCACGGCTCTGCCCCCCCTCTTTTTTATCTCTACCACCTTGATAGCCGAAGAACCTATATCAATGCCTACTGCCCTGTCGCTGTCTCCGCCCTTAAAAACCTTAAGGGAAGAAAAAATTTTTTTAATCGGGTTGTCCATTTTGTTGTTTTATGCTTACAATTATAGCATAATTATAGCACTCTCACCATGAAAAATCTATTGAATACAGTCCTGGATATAATATTTCCGAGCAAATGCGCTCTCTGCAGTAAAGGCGGTCCCGATATTTGTTTGGAGTGCCTTTCCTTGTCGCCTGTGGCGGAACGCGAATGCGCGGATTGGATTTTTCCGATTTTTGATTACCGGCATCCGCCAATAAAAAAATCAATCTGGCTTTTGAAGTATAGAAAAAAAAGAAGACTGGCGGAAGTTTTCGCCGAGGTCCTTTATGGCAGAATATTGGAAGAGTTGGCGGATTTCCGAATGCTTAAAAATTTTAGCGATCCGATTATTATCCCGGTTCCACTTTCCCGAGCGAGACTGGCCGAGCGAGGCTACAATCAAACAGGGCTCATTGGTAAAAATTTGATAAAACTGGATGAAAAAAATCTAAAACAAAACAATCTACGCT
>CAYQKC010000008.1:0-21240 GCA_964418145.1 uncultured Candidatus Saccharibacteria bacterium | reverse complement strand
CAACATGGGTGCCCAGATATAATGAATTCCCCATCAAGCGCCTGTAAACCGCAAACAGCTAGACCAGGATACTCAAAACACGAATCCGGAAAAGCAGTGGACTTCAATTGTAATGGCGCTCCCATGGCAGGAAGCAATTGTTATGCTTGGTTAGTAAAAAATGCAAGCGCTTATGGATTTTATAATCTAAAAGGAGAACCTTGGCATTGGTCGGACGATGGACGTTAAAAAATTTATGACAAAAAGAAACATAATTTTAATAGCAGTGATAATTCTCCTAGTTATAGCGATACTATTCGGTTTCGCCTATTTCTTCCAGAGTAAAACTCAGCCGGCTGGGACGACTAGCGGGACGAATTTCTGGGCAAGCTTCCTTCCTTTCGGCAAAAGCAATCCAGTCACTCCAGAAAATAATGGAACTACTGATGTTTCCGGATATACGCCGGCAAGCGACGCTACTCAAGCAGAAAACAGACTGCAAAAAGTTTCTACCTTCCCGGTGGCCGGCTATGGGGTTTTTATGAAGGAAAGATTTAAAGAGGTAATAAGAGACACAGGGGGTCAGAAGCCTGCCCCTCCAACTACCGAATTCGCTCCGGCGCTTCGGTATATAAATAAAGCTACCGGAAACATTTATCAAACCTTTGCCGACAAAATAGACGAGAGAAAATTTTCTTCGGTGGTGGTCCCGAAAGTTTATGAGGCTTACTTCGGCAATGGCGGGAACTCCGTAGTCGTGCGCTACTTAAAAGACGACGGTAAAACCGTAGAAACTTATGTCGGCACTTTACAGAAGGAATATTTGGGAGCGGATTCTGTCGGAAACAATACTCTGACAGGATCTTTTTTGCCGGAAAACATATCCAGTATTAGTATTTCCCCGGATTCAAACAAACTATTTTATCTTTTTGGTGTTTCAGGCAGTTCTATCGGCGTTTCTTATTCTCTGCAAAATAGCACTAAGGTGCAGATTTTTGAGTCTCCTTTTACTGAATGGCTCCCGGTTTGGGCCAAGGGGAGCATAATTACTTTAACTACCAAACCTTCCTCGGATGTCCCGGGATATATGTATGTCATAAATCCGGATAGAAAAGATTTCAATAAGGTCTTGGGCGGAATAAATGGATTAACTACGCTCGCCAGCCCGGATGGGAAACTGGTGCTTTACAGCGACAGCTCGCTATCCCTCTATATCTTTAACACTGAAACAAGAGATTCGACATCGCTCGGAATAAACACCCTACCGGATAAATGCGTCTGGAACAATTCAGGAGAAGAGGTTTATTGCGCCGTACCGAGATTCATACCGGATGGATCTTATCCTGATTCATGGTATCAGGGAGAAGTTTCTTTCTCCGATCAGATATGGAGGATTGACGCGAGAAGCGGAAACACAAGCATGCTGGCGGATCCTTTAAGTATCGCTGGCAATGCCGACATAGATGGTGTAAATTTATCGCTTGATAACAAAGAAAATTTTCTATTTTTGATAAACAAAAAAGATTCCTACCTCTGGGAGCTTAAATTAAAATAAATTAGATAGCGCCTATATATTTTATAACCACCCTGCGGGCCCGGCCTTCGCCTTCAGATTCTGTCTTAAGGTCTGTGGCATCAGCTAAAAATTCATGTATGATCCTTCTTTCAAAAGCGGGCATGGGATCCACTTCTATGTTTGATTTGAAGTATCTGGCGCGTTCAGCCATCATGTGAGCCATGGCGCGCACATTTTCAACTCTCTTTTTTTGAAAACCGTTCACGTCAATCAATATATCCAGTTCCGGCTTTTTTTCTTCCTCTTCTCCTTTAGAAAAAATTCTACTCTCTATTATTTTCCACACTAAATGATTTAGGGCAAAGAGAGCCTCTCCGCCATGATCGGAAAAAAACCGCGGTTCCTCTACCTCCACAGAAAACCATGTAGTTTTGTCTCCCTCCAAAACAATGTCTTTCACCGGCATTATTTTTTCAACCAATTCTTTGATTAAATTTTGTATTTCCGATTTATCCATGTTTTTTATTAGCGTAAATCTGCTGTCCTATGGCAAATATATTACTCGTAATCCAATATAATGCAACTGCACCGGAAACACTGTAGGCAACAAAAGTAACAACGATCGGAAATATATATTTCATCTGGGTGTGCATACTTTTGCTTAAATTATCCTGAAAAGATGTGTTCTTACTATCTGCAATTGTGGGTTTTGGCATAAATCTTGCTTGAAAATATTGTGAGATACCAGCCAAAATAGCCAAAATCCAAACACCTCTTTGGCTTATATCAAGGAGCCCCAAGAAATTCATATTTACATACTCCGGAGCGTGTACAAAAGAATAAAGAAAACCTGCATCCAAGTTTATTCCCTTGAAAAACACATAATAAAGGGCAAAAATTATGGGAATTTGTATGAGAACCAAAAGACATCCCGAGAAGGGATTGGTTTTGGCTTTTTTATAGAGCTCAAAGGTTCGTCTTGCTTGTTCTTCCTTGCTCAGTCCGCTTTCTTTTATTTTTCTAAGTTCCGGGGACAAAGCATTCATTTTTATCTGGCTGTCTATGGAACGTTGAGAAAGAGGAAAAAGTGCGGTTTTGACAAAAAGAGTAAGAATTATGACAGCGATACCCACATCTCCACCTGGAATAATAGAAACAAGAAGCGCCAAAGCGTTCAAGAGGGGGGCATACAAAAAGGTATTCCAAATGTTGGATAACATTACCTCATTCTATATTAAAAAATTATTTTAGCAAATCAATATGGTTTTTCTGCCACGGATGACAGCGTAATATCCTAAAAAAACTTTTCAATATCCCTCTCCATGGCCCGTATTTTATTACGGCCTCCTTTGCATATTCGGAACAAGTCGGATAAAAAACACAGCTCTTCTTTTTAAGTGGTGAAATATGTTTTTGGTAAAAATCAATAAATTTTATCAAGAATTTTTTTAATTTCATTTTTCAAATTTAGAAATGGATTATTTTTTTTATTTTTAGGCCCTCCAAAAAGATCGAGGCTCCTTTTATTAAATAAAAAAGCACCCGTAAAGCCATACGGCAATAAATTTTCATATTCTTTGATTGCCCCATAACCTCGGCGCCTTAATTTATTTCTGACTACAGCCTTTTTGGATACAGTTTTAGGGCAAATAAAAGAGATCTGCTTTTCTGGGCGAGAATTGATAAGATACCGCAAGGTTAAATATGGGGCACTTAAAGATTTGCCATATTTAAATATATAGTCTATATCTTTTCGAGTGTTCCTATTTGTTTTTGGAAGCATATTAAACCGTGAGTTTAGCCCGCCCTTTTCTCATTCTTCTTAAAATAACCTTTTTGCCTCCCTTTTTCTTTGAACGAGATAAAAAACCGTGCGCTTTTGCTCTTTTTCTTTTGTTTGGCTGGTATGTTTGTGACATAAGACAAGTATACCCCAGTATTTATATTAAGTCAAAAAACTTTGCTCCGCTTGGCTCAAAAAATTATCAACAGTTTATCAACATAGTTAATAAGAGTTTCAAAATTGCAAAAAAATTTTTTGGAGTATAATCCAAACCAATGGATACGAGACAACTTTGGAAAAACTGTTTGGTGGAAATTGAGGCAGGCATCTCCAAGGCCAATTTCAGTACTTGGTTCAAAAATACCTGCATAGTAAAGGAAGAAATGGGAATAGTATATGTAGGGGTTCCAAATGAATTCGCCCGCGACTGGCTAAAAAACAAATATCATAAACTCATAACCAAAACTATCGCCAACGTCTATGAAAACATGCGCGGTGTAGAATATATGATAACTAAAATAGAGAACGAAAAGCAGGAGTTGCCTATAAAAAATACAAATCCCGGGATCTTTGCAAACAGAGAACTGCCTCTGCGTGATTTATATGTAAACCCGGAAGATAATTTAAACCCCAGATACCGTTTTGACTCATTTATAGTCGGGACTTTTAATGAGTTAGCTTATGCGGCCTCGCAGGCAATAATAGAAAATCCGGGAACGAAATATAATCCATTCTTCGTCTATGGGGGTACAGGGCTTGGCAAAACTCATCTCTTGCAGGCAGTCGGGAATTCCATAAAAGAAAAATTTCCGAACAAAAAAGTGCATTATTTAACTCTTGAAAAGTTTGCCACCGATTTTATAAATTCCCTGCAAAATAACAAAGCCAATTCTTTTAAGGAAAAATACAGAAAATATGACCTTCTGATTATTGATGATATCCAATTTATAGGAAAAATGGAAAAAATTCAAGAAGAGTTATTCCACACATTCAATACTTTTTATGAAAATAACAAACAAATCATATTTTCTTCGGATAAGCACCCCAATTACATCCCCGAGCTGGCAGATCGTTTAAAATCAAGATTTGCTGCCGGGATGATAGTAGACGTTACCGAACCGGAATACGAATCAAGGCTGGCAATTCTCAAAATGAAAGCCAGAGAATCCGGAATTGAACTGGAACAAGAAGTTTTAGAATACGTCGCCGAGGCTATCCAGGGCAACATTAGAGAACTTGAAGGGAGTTTAAATGCCATAATTTGCCAATATCGCCTAAAAAACAAACCCTTAATTGTTTCAGAAGTCAAAAATCTTCTCAAAAACAGCATTAAACCGAAGAAAAACGTATCTATAAAAGACGTAGTAAAAACAGTAAGCGATTATTATTCATTAGAAGAAGCTTCTGTATATGAAAAGACAAGAAGAAAAGAAATAGTAAAGGCTAGACAGGTTGTAATGTACCTTCTGCGGGAAGACTTTAATGTTTCTTACCCTCTAATAGGCCAAAAACTCGGCGGCAAAGATCACACCACGGTAATACATTCATATTTAAAAATAAAAGATGATTTAAAAAATGACCCGCAATTACTGCAAGAATTAGAACAAATCAGAATCATGTTTAAATAGCTGTTTATAAAACATTTACAAGGTATTTATAAAACATTGGTTTGTTTATAAAAAGATTGTTGATAAAAAATTAAAAAAGTGAATATCTTAAACCGGTTTTATAAAAAATGTTTTTATAATAAATTATTCAGAGTAAAAAAATTTTAAAAATTTAAATAAACCTTTAAAAATAAAAACAAAGTGAATTATCCACTTATAAACACCTCTAATAGCATTAATAAATAAAATATATAAATTACAAACATATGAAACTGGAATGCGGAATAGAAAAAATTAAAAATGCAATATTGCAAGTAGAAAAAATTACAGGCAAAAATTTAACCCTGCCGGTACTTGGTTCTATTTTAATGGTTGCTTCTGAAAAAACACTTAAATTAAGAGCTACAAATTTAAGCTTGGGTATTGAAATAGAAGTTCCGGCCAAAATAGAAAGAGAAGGTATTGTGGCTGTTTCCGGATCAACTTTAGTGGGAATTTTTTCTAATTTTTTTCAAAATGAAAACGTGATATTTGAAAATGAAGACGGAAATCTTTTGATAAAAACCAAAAAAAATAAAATAAAAGTGAAAGGTCAGTCGTCAGATGATTTTCCGACTATACCGACAGTAAATGGGGAAACTTTTGAAATAGAAGCCAAAAAACTTATTGAAGGAATAAAGTCTGTATATTACAGCTCTTCTGTTTCAGATATAAAACCAGAAATTTCCAGTGTTTATATATATTTAAATGACAATAATTTGGTTTTTGTCTCAACCGATTCTTTCAGGTTGGCAGAGAAAAAAATAAAAATTAAAAGCATAAATGAAATGCCAGGTATTTTGATTCCCTTTAAGAATATTCCGGAGATTTTGAGAATTTTCGGAGAGATGGAAGATACCATAAAAGTATGTTTCAATAAAAACCAAATTTCCTTTTCAGCCTTTGGAGTATACCTCACTTCCAGAATTATAGACGGTATTTTCCCTGATTATAAGCAGATAATTCCAAAAGAATTCAAAGTGGAGGCGGTAGTCCTGAAGCAAGATTTATTGAATGCCCTTAAAATTTCAAATATATTTTCAGATAAATTCAACCAAATAGATTTAAATATAAATCCAAAAGAAAAGGTTTTTGAATTATCCTCCCAGAACAACGATATTGGAGAAAATAAAACATTTCTTGATGCGGCGATGAAAGGCGAGAATATAACGCTCAGCTTCAACTATAAATATTTTTTGGACTGTTTTCAATCCATAACAACAGACAGTGTTTTGATAAAATTAAATCAGTCTTCCAAACCGATGGTGATTTCAGGAAATTCAGACAATTCTTTTACTTATCTTATTATGCCAATGAATAGATAGAAAATGATTCAATTAAAAGAACTATTGATAAAAATAAATAATATTTTAATCTCAGAGGAGGTGAAGAAAAATCTGGTGGTTGATTCTGTTTTCAGAAATACTGGTTTAAAGATAAAGAAAGAAGAAATTGAAATAAAAAACGGCATTATTTATCTAAACATAAAACCCATATATAAGAATGAAATTTTTTTTAAAAAAGAAAAAATTCTTTCGTATTTAAAAGAAGGAATAGGAAAAAGATCCCCAGTAGACATTATTTGATTTATTGTCTTATTTTAAATGTTACTGAACTCTCTGAGCGGTTAAGGGCTGTGTCGTAGGATATTGTTTTTAACTCGTTAATTGATTTTAGGTCATCCAAACTGTTCGGAATAAAAGAATAAACAAAGGGAAATTCTAAGGTTTGAATAAAATTATTGTTTATAAATAAATCCACTTTTTGGAGAGGAAAAGATCCTGAACCCTTTTCTATCTTAAGATCAATTCTTTGGTTTGGAAAATATTCTATAGATGAATCCAGTCCGATTATCGATATCGTGGGACCCGCTCCGGCATAATGAACATCGTCCTTTTCGGGAGGAACATCCGCCCAAGTAATTTTTTGATATTTAGAACTGTTTTTTATCCACCATTCTTCCACCGGAATTTCCCAGCGAGAAAATTGCGGATCATTGGCAGGATTTTGTGGTGGAGGACCGGTAACATTATTTTTATCTATCCAATAAAGTTCAGAATGCACGTTGGTGACCACTTTTTCCACGGTTGTTTCTTTGGGAGTAAATTCAGTAGCCAATTTGCCAGAGATTTTATCTATAAAAAAATTTTGATTGCCTTGCCAAAAACCTCGCAGAACCGGTTTTACCGTTTTTGGATCGATTTCTAAGTTTGGTTTTTCAAATCTTTCATTTGGCAAATTTTTTAAAGCTTCATTCATAAATGCATTCCAAATAGGTCCGGCAATTCCAGAACCGCCTTTTTTCATTGGTTTATTATCGTTGTTTCCTCCCCAAACACCGACTGTTATGGAAGGCGTATAGCCGATAGTCCAAGCATCTTTATTATTATTTGTAGTGCCTGTTTTAGCCGCCACGTCTTTGCCTGGTATATAGAGCGTGGAATTGGCTCCAAAAGTTGGTATACGAGCCGCATTATCCGATAGGATGTCGGAAATAGTCAGAGCCGTGTTTTTAGGCAGAACTTCTTTTGAGTCTGGCGCATATTCTTCTAAAACTTTTCCGTTCATATCTTCCACTTTTAATATTCCGGTATAAGGATTTCTTATTCCATTATTAGCAAAAACCCCGTAAGCCGAAGTCATATCCAGCAAGGTGACTTCTCCGCCCCCTATCACCAACGTAAGCCCGTATCGATTTATATCCGTCAAAGTGCTTATTCCCATATCTTCAGCTGTTTTTAGAGAATCTTTAAGCCCCGCCAGGTAAAAAAGTTTTACCGCCGGTACATTTCTTGACTGGGCCAATGCATTTCTTAAACTGATCGGACCCACATTTTTGTTGTCATAGTTTCGTGGCATATAGCAATCATTTTGATTGTAGCCCGGCAGGGCCTTCCCATATGCGCTACAAGTGGTTTGAAATTCAGTGGGTAAGTCGAAAATTTCAGTATCTGGCGTAAAACCCTTATTGAAAGCTGTGGCATAAATAAAAGGCTTAAAAGAAGAACCAGGTTGTCTAGCGGCCGTAGCTACATTGAAATTACCGTCTATTTCTTTGTCAAAATAGTCTCTGGAACCCACCATGGTGAGTATTTGTCCAGTTTTCGGATCTATCGCCACCAAGGCTGCGTTTTTCCCATTCCAATCTTTTTCATTCTGCAAAGCGCCCTTCTTGACTATATCTTCGGCTTTGGCTTGCAGACCATAGTCCAAAGTGGTAGTTACTTTTAGCCCACCATTTTCTGCCATATCAATTCCATATTTTTGCTCCAGATAGTCTTTTATGAAGAAAACAAAATGTGGAGCCTTGATACCGATAGTTGCCTGGGGTATAAAATTTACTGCTTCATTTTTTGCTTTATCATATTCATCTTGTTTTATAAAACCAAGTTCAAGCATTCTGGAAAGTACCAAGTTTTTTCTGACATCAAGTTTAGCTCTGTTTTTCCCGTAAGGTGAAAGCGCGGTAGGCGATTGAGGAATGGCAGCAAGATAAGCCGATTCAGCCAAATCCAAGTCCTCCGCTTTCTTATTGAAATAAGTTTTTGCTGCTTCCCCAACTCCGTAGATGTTTCCTCCATAAGGATTTTCATTTAAATATGCTTCCAGTATTTTTTCTTTGGGCAAAGAACTGTCTATTTTGATTGCCAACACCCACTCTTTTATTTTTCTGGCCATTGTTTTTTTCTGGGTCAACAGAGTGTTTTTTACCAATTGTTGGGTGATTGTTGAGCCGCCCTGTGTTTTACCGCCAGTATTAAGAAAATTAGAAATAGCAGCGCGAATAATAGAAGTTATCCTTATACCACCATGATTGTAAAATTTAGAATCTTCTATGGCCACAGTTGCGTTCTTTATATTTGCCCCCATTTGGTTAAAAGGTATATCTGTTCTTTTAATATCTTGATATATGTCATAGAGCAATATCTGTCCGGTACGATCATAAATTTTTGTAGAGTTGGCCACCCTTCTATCTTCAAAAGAACGAAAGTCTGGAATTTTGAGCATTGAAACCCAGATTATAAAAAGTCCAAGCAAAAATATAAAAGAGCTTGTTATAAACAAGACCAAGTTTTTTGTGGGACCTTTTTTAAAATGCCAAACCCTTAAAATTTTCTTCATTCTTATTGTTATAATCATAACAGAAAATATGCTATAATTCTAATTATTAATCCCGTTGGAAATTCACAATACGGGGGAAAATATAATTATTAATTAATATTAAATTTTTAACAGGATGAAGATTATTACAGATGAGAAAAAAGTAGATGAAATTTTAAGCAAAGGAGTGGAAGATATTTTTGTGAAAGAAAGCTTAAAGAAAAAACTTCTTTCCGGAAGGGTTTTAAGAATAAAATTCGGCATTGATCCCACTGGTCCTAAAATTCATTTAGGTAGAACTATTCCGCTCAAGAAACTAAGGCAATTTCAAGATCTAGGGCACAAAGCTGTTTTAATTGTCGGGGACTTTACCGCTATGATTGGTGATCCTTCAGATAAATTAGATAAACGTCCGATGCTGACAGAAAAACGAATAAAAGCCAATATGAGAGATTATGAAAAACAACTTGGAAAAATAATAGACTTAAAGACGGCAGAATTCTATTATAACAGTAAATGGCTCAAAAAATTAAATGCATTAGAAATTTCAAATTTGGCCGAGAGTTTTTCGGTGCAACAAATGTCCAACCGCAGAAATTTTAAGGATCGTCTTCAAAAGGAAGAGGAAATCTCGCTGAGAGAATTTTTATATCCCTTATATCAAGGATACGATAGTGTAATGGTAAAAGCAGATGTGGAGATCGGCGGGTTTGATCAGCTTTTTAATTTAAAAGCAGGACGCATTATTCAAAAACATTATGGTCAACCAGAACAAGATATTTTAACCTGCCAAATGTTGGAAGGGACTGATGGACGCAAAATGTCCACCTCTTGGGGCAATCTTGTCACTGTTGTGGACGAACCCAACGACATGTTTGGTAAAATTATGGCTTTGCGAGACGAACTTGTGCCTAAATATTTTAAGCTCTGCACAAATATTATTGAAGCGGAATTTTTAAAAAAGAAAAATCCGCGCGACCAAAAAATGCAATTAGCCCACGAAATTGTGAGAATTTATCATGGCGAGAAAAAGGCCGAAGCGTCGGAAAGAAATTTTATTAAAACTTTTCAAAAGAAAGAAATTCCGGATGAAATGCCTAAAGTAAAATTGAATGATGGAGAAAAATTGATGCAAGCGCTGGTCAGGGAAAAAATTCTTAGCTCAAAGAGCGATTTTAGAAGATTGATAAAAGAGGGTGCAATACTTGATTTAATGTCTCAAAGTAAAATAACTGATCCAAACTTTGTTCCCCGAAAGGGAAACAAATTCAAAATCGGCAAAAAGAAATTTGTCGAAATTGTTTAGAAGATAAAATGCCAGAGAGAAGCCTCGGCGTTTTATTTTCTAATGGTATTTGTCGTCCGGATCGTAGCTGTCTTCTTCGTCGTTTACGTTGAAAGAATCGTTTGATATTTCATCGTTTGCGTCCCCATCAAAATTTTCATCCATTTCTTCATCCATCGGATCAAAATTTTGCTCTTCATCTTCGTACATAAATTTTTTAGAAAAACATTAATCGACCGCTTTATAAATTCAAATTTATTTTTCCTATTCTCGCAGAAAGAAAATTCTTTGGCAAGAGAGAAAATAAAAAACTGTGGATATCTATCTTGCCCTCGCAAAAGCGGTGAGCGCGGTAGCAATAGCATCCAATTCATCGTCCGACTCTATACTCTTTTTATCCTTTTTTTCTTCAAAATTTACCAGCATTTTTACCATTTTTATGACTTGCGCTTTATCTGCCTTGCCATATCCAGTGATGGCTATTTTTATCTCCGGCGGAGCGGCTTCAAAAATCTCAAGGCCTTCTTTTTGAGCAACATAGAGTATCGTCCCGCGTACTTCAGCCACGCGCATAGCTGTTTTTTGGTTGGTGTTTAAAAACAATGTTTCAATAGAAAGCATTTCCGGTTTATATTTTTTTATCACTCGCTCAATTTCTTTGCCGACCAGCCCCAATCTTTTATGAAATTCAAAATCGGAAGAAGTTTTAAAACACTCAGAGAAGACAACTCTCTCTTTTTTGTTCTGCCACTTTTCTTTTTCCAGGATAGCGATACCAAGTCTCTCGTACCCCGGATCTATGCCAAGGATTCTCATTTTATTTTATTCCGCGTTGGTGTACACATCTTGCACATCATCATTTTCTTCTAATTCTTCAACTAATTTATCCAAAAGCTCCAAATCTTGATCGGAAAGATGGATGAACATATTCGGTTTCCAAACTATTCCTTCGCTTGTTTTTTCTTTATTAAATGCCCAGGCTACCGAGCCTACCCTTGCCAAAACAAATCCATTTTTGGAAAGTATGTGTTTAATATCTTGAGTAGTTTTGTTTTTGTTGTTCGTTAAGGTTTCAATAATTATGCCGACACCTCCTGGGCCATAGGCTTCATAAATGATTGTCTCCATCTGTGTTTTTAATTCGCTTGCTTTTTTTATTGCCCTTTCGATATTTTCGGAAGGCATATTTACCTTTTTAGCTTTTTCAATCGCTGCTTTGAGCCCCGGTGAATCCTTCCCGCCGGAGAGCTTCGCCTCAACGGCGATATAACGCACAAGCTTTGAAAATATTTTGCTTTTCTTGACATCACTTACTGCTTTTTGCCTTTTAATTTGTGTCCAACGATTATGACCTGACATATTAAATTAGTTTCTCTTGTTTATTTTTATCAAAATCAAACCCCAGATGTCCATAGGCTTTTTTGGTGGCCACCCGTCCTCGGGCGGTGCGTTCCAAAAGGCCGAGCTGGATCAAATATGGTTCAATGACTTCTTCCACAGTGGCTTCTTCTTCGGAAATCGCGGCGGCAATTGTTTTTAGTCCCACTGGTCCGCCACTGAATTTTTCTATAAGAACCTCCAAAAATTTTCTGTCGGAAGAATTCAACCCTATTTCATCTACAGCGAGCATATTTAAAGCATCTCGGACCGTTTGTTTATTTAAATTCTTCTTATTAACCTGCGCATAGTCGCGGGCGCGCTTTAAAAAATAATTTGCCGTGCGTGGAGTGAAACGGCTTCGCTTGGCGATTTCTTCCAGCGCTTCTTTTTCGAGCTCGGCCTTGAGCAGTTTACTGGATCTTTTTATAATTTCCGAGATTTCTTCATTGGTATAAAATTCCAGCCTAAAGACTCCGCCAGAAAAACGTGAACGGAGAGGCGAGGAAACGAGTGCTACGCGGGTAGTAGCAGCAATTAAAGTAAAAGGAGGCAGGTCGAGCTGAATCGTGCGGGCGGAAGGACCCTTGCCTATAATGATATCAAGTACGCCGGACTCCATGGCTGGATAGAGGATTTCTTCCACTATTTTATTAAGACGGTGGATTTCATCTATAAACAATATGTCTCCAGGAGAAAGGTTTGTGAGGATAGAAGCCAAATCGCCCACCTTCTCTATGGCCGGGCCGGAAGTTATTTTCATCTGTTTGCCCGTTTCTTTGGCTATCAGGTGCGCCAAGGTCGTTTTACCCAAGCCTGGAGGTCCATAAAAGAGGATGTGTTCCGGTATATGTCCTCGCTCCTCGGCAGCCTTAAGTAGTATTTTAACGTTGTCTTTTATGTGTTTTTGGCCGATATACTCATCCCAGCGGGTAGGACGGAGGGTTTGATCTAAAAAAGAGTCTTCTTCTTTTTTTAATTTATCACTTGACATTTTCTTTAGTATATGCTATATTTTAAATACGGTTGATTAATTAACACAGTTTCCACAGGGCTTTCCACATTATAGCATTTACGGAACTTTTGTGAGAGTTTGAGTATAGTATAATCAATCGTATTCGGTTTTTTATTTTGAAAATTTAAAAAGACACTAATCTCTAAGCAATCAGCCATCGGTTATATAAATTTGCGTAGGACATTCTGGTACCCTTCCAGTTTCTGGAGTTATCCTTCAAGAGTTTGTTACTTTCAAGGCAAAGCTTTGAAAGGATTGTTTAGAGATTAGTGTTTTTTTATTTTATTCTTCCAGCAAGTCAACTACGCTCTGCACTTCTTCGATAGAGGTGATGCCGGTCAAAATTTTTACTACGCCGTCTTCTCGCATTGAAAGGATGCCCTGGTCTCTGGCGACCTTCTTTATCTCATGTTCGCTTGGGTTTTGCGGAATTATTTTTTCCAAAGCCTCGTCTGTTTTGATTGCTTCAAATATTCCGATCCTTCCTTTATACCCGATCATACTGCATTTCTCGCATCCGACCGAGATATAAACTTTTATCGGCGCTTCCGATTCAATACCGTAATTTTTTAAGCTCTTGTTTTCATTTTTAATGCTATCCATCACTCCCTTTAAGACACCCATTTCTTTTTCGTCCGGCGCTTTTTCCTTTTTGCAATACGGGCAAAGTTTTCTGACTAAGCGCTGGGCGATAGAAAGCGAAAGCGCTGAGACCATTATTTTCGGATTGGCGCCCAGATCTATCAAGCGCGGGATCACTCCGGCGGCGTTGTTGGTGTGGAGGGTAGAGAAAACCATGTGCCCGGTCAAGGCCGCCTCAATGGCGGTTTTTGCCGTCTCGGCGTCGCGTATTTCTCCGACCATTACTACATCCGGGTCTTGGCGCAGTGCCGAACGGAGTCCTGCCAGGAAAGTGTAGCCTTTTTCTTCTTCCACTTGGGTCTGGGTTATCCCTTGGAGGTGATATTCCACCGGATCCTCAATCGTTATTATTTTTATTTCAGGCGAATAGATCCTGCGCAAAAAAGCATAAAGAGTGGTGGTTTTACCGGAACCAGTCGGACCAGTGACCAAAATAAGGCCGTTTGGTTTGGCTATTTCTTGCTCAATGACAGAAAAAAGGAATGGTTCTATGCCGAGCTCTTCAAGCTCTACCTGTATAGATTTCGGATCAAGTATGCGCATCACTATAGATTCTCCGTAAGCGCCCGGAATCATAGAAGAACGGATGCTTATTTCTTCCTCCTCTTCGACGATGCTGAATCTGCCGTCCTGGGCGTTTTGGGAAGTAAGTTTCATGCCAGAGAGAAGCTTGATTCTGGAATTAAGCAGGCGATAATCGTTCAGATCAAAAAAAGTTACGTCATGCAAGACGCCGTCCAAGCGCAGGCGCAATCGCCCGCGGGTTTCTTCCGGTTCGATGTGCACGTCTGAAGCTTTAATGGCGATTGCGCCTGCCAAAATCACCTCGAGCATTTTTGAAATTCTGTGGATTTGTTTCTCTTTCAAGGTCTCCGCAACCAGTTTCTCTATGTCTTTCATATTGTTTATTTCCTTGCCGATCTCGCGCAGGACTTCTCCCGAGATATCAATGCCTCCGACCCTTGAACTCTCGGCCATGGAGAGTTCTTTGTATCTCCCCCAAACTTTTTGGAGTGAAGCCATCGAGACCATATAAAAAGTCGGGATCAATCCTTCGCGTTCCATCTGGTCTTTCAGATCCGCTAAAAGTTCTTCCGAAGGCAGACGGACGGCGATAAAAATATTTTTCCCGAAAAGTTTGAACGGAGCGACTTTTTTCTCTTGGCAGTCTTTTTCGGAAATTGCGCGCAGGGCTTCATTGTCTACTCCCAAGCGGGCCAGATCTATATAAGGGAGCTTGTATTTTGATTCAGCCAGCATTGCCACCAGCTCTTCCTCTTCCTCTTTGTGTAATTCATCGAGCTCTTTATTTTGCTTTTCATCATTAAAATCGGACATATATACTTTAATAATACAACGTTTTCTAAGGCTATACCCCTTGACTTTGATACACAAATATGCTATACTCACACGACTGGATAGTCCAGTACCTGTTTTTAATATAAACAGGAAAGTTCTTTTAAAAACAATAGGAGAAATGCCATGGAAAAAGCTGCATCTAGCGGTCAGTTCCGAAATCTTATCGGGAATCTTAATATGTCTCCCGAAACAAACATTAACCAAATTAAGGGGGAGTACATTCAAAAAGCTATTGACGGGTGTGGTTCTGGCATTACCCAGAGTGAATTTGTTAAATGGATAAACAATGGTTGCTGTTTAAACACTGTTCTGGTTAATGCTTTCACTGTTGGTGATGTATTTCGTCATCGAGCGGAAGACGGAGATCGCCGATTATATCTTGGTGACAATTTTCAAAATTGGATCATAAAATCAAATTTGAAAAAAATTATCCCAATCCGCACTGATATTAGTAAAATTTCTGAATATAAGTTGTCAAAAAATATGAACGACACAACTATTCAGGAAAAAGCTGGAAACCCTGGTTCTATGGATTTGGAAACATTTTTATGCGTGTTGTATTTACTTATTTTCCAACCTGCCTTAGCAAAGGAGTTGCTGGGGTACTCTTTGGAGAAAAATAAGTATTATTTATTCCATGTTGAAATTGACGGCAAACGTGTCGCTTGCTCCTTGGATTGGGATGGTGAGTGGTACTTGAACGCCTACAAGTTTGACAACGATAATTGGTGGGACGAGGTCTGTGTTTTCCTTTTCCCCGCTACTAAAGCAGTAGCGAAATCTTAGAGTTTTAAATTGTTATGGACCCAAACTTGGGTCCTTTTCCTTTTCTAATTTTCCATATATACTTTAAACGATACTGGAAGATCTCTCGGCCAAAATCTTAGAGGCAAGTGTCAAGATGATAATGCGTTCAGAATTGTATCGGTCCAAAACTTATACAAGAGTAGCCGTTATCTATCTCAAACAAAAATATACAGTAGGTGCGCTATACCGGCGCATTTTAGATGCCGAAAAATATTCAGATTTTAATTAAACAGGTCTTGCCTGTTTGGTTTTCTATTGTTATCATTACGATATGTCCATAAGGAAAGTCGGGTTTGAAAAAGGAGAATTTTACCATATATATAATCGTGGAAATAGTAAGCAAAAAATTTTTCTAGGTAAAGAAGATTACGAACGTTTTCTAAAACTGCTTTTTTTATCCAATGGCAATAATAGTTTTAAAATACATTTTATAAAAAACGATGAGATATATATTTTTGAACGTGGTAAAAAACTAGTTGATATTGGGGCTTATTGTCTCATGCCAAACCATTTTCATATTCTAATAACACAAAAAGATGATCAGGGTATAAGCAAGTTTATGCAAAAACTAACAACGGGTTATGCTATGTATTTCAATGAAAAATATGAAAGGACGGGTGGTTTATTTGAAGGAAAATTTAAATCTGAACATCTTAATAAAGACAAGCATTTAAAATACATTTTTTCTTATATACATTTAAATCCTATAAAATTAATAAATCCAAAATGGAAAGAAAATGGGATAAAAAACAAAAGCGAGGTTATTAAATACCTGCAAAACTATAAATACTCAAGTCTTAAAGACTACTTGGAAGAAGCGCGCACTGAATCAAACATACTAGACAAAAAATCTTTTCCAGATTACTTCCCAACCAAAACTACCTTCATCAAAGAAATCCTAGATTGGGTAAATTATGATCAAATTTAACAGGCAAGACCTGTTTAATTAAGACCTGTTTAATTAAAACCGGAAACGTTAATTTCTTATTTGGGGATGCTAAAATGGGGGAAGGGATATAAATTAGGATTGAAAATATAAATTTATAAAAATGCTATAATTTACACAATGGAAAAAGGTCTAAAAACGTTGGTTTTGCTTGACGCGCACGCGATAATTCATCGCGCCTATCATGCCTTACCAGACTTTTTGTCTTCTTCCGGCGAGCCGACTGGCGCGCTCTACGGGCTTTCCAATATGCTGATGAAAATCATCGCTGATTTAAAGCCGGATTATATCGCCGCCTGCTATGACTTGCCGCAAAAGACCTTTAGGCATGAAGTTTACGAAGGCTATAAAGCGGGCCGGGCCAAGGCAGAGGAGGCACTAGTTTTACAGATAAAAAGCTCAAGAAAGATTTTTGAGGCCTTTAATATACCTATTTACGATGCGCCCGGATTTGAGGCGGATGATATTTTGGGAACGATTGTGGAGAAAATGAAAAAAAATGGATTAAAAATAATCATCGCTTCGGGTGATATGGATACGATGCAGCTGGTAGACGGCGAAGAAGTGCAAGTTTATACACTGAAGAAAGGGATAACCGATACTATTTTGTATGACGAGAGAAAGGTGGAAGAGAGATTTGGTTTTGCTCCTAAATTTCTGCCGGATTATAAGGGTTTGCGCGGAGATCCATCGGACAATATTATCGGCGTCAGAGGCATTGGAGAGAAAACTGCTACCAATTTGATTGCAAAGTTCGGAACGATAGAGGAGATTTATAAAGAACTTAGAGAAAGAAAAGAAATTTTCAAAAAACTCGGGTTGACAGACAGAATCATAAAAATTTTAGAGGATAATGAAGAAGAAGCTCTTTTTTCTAAAACCTTGGCTAAAATTAGGTATGATGCGCCGATAAATTTCAAACTGCCGGAGAAAACTTTTTGGCAGAATGCGGATTTGGAAAAAATTGAAAACGTTTTTACGGAATTTGAATTTAGGAGCTTGTTTGCAAGGCTCAAAAATTTTTTTGATAATAAGGTTTCTCTTTCAGAGAACTATGTCCTCCGTCATTCGCACTCCGCCCCGGAAGGGCAAGACTTATCTGGTCATAGCGAAGACTCCTCCGGACACAGTTCTCTTCCAGAATATTTACAAGAAACTTCTATCGCTCTTTGGCTTCTCAATTCCGATCTAACCGACCCGAAAATGGAGGATATTTTACGTTTTGCTAAAGCAAAAGATTTTGAAACAGCAAAAAAATATATTTTTAATGAGTTAAAAGAAAAAAAATTGGATAAAGTTTTTGAAGAAATAGAAAAGCCGATAATACCCTTAGTAAAGGAAGTGCAAGAGCATGGAATATTGATTGACAAAGCTTATTTTAAGAAATTATCCGCCGAGTATCATAAAGAACTTGATAAAATAACAGCCCAAATATACAAACTTTCCGGTACAGAGTTCAACATCAATTCATCCAAGCAATTAGGTGAAGTTTTATTTGAAAAAATGAACATAAGGTCTACTTCCGGCAAAAGACAGAGGAAAACCAAGAATGGAACTTTCTCGACTCGAGTTTCTGTGCTTGAAGAGCTGGAAGACGGGAACCCGGTAATTCACGAGATTCTTGTCTACCGCGAGTACCAAAAACTCCTCTCTACTTATATAGACGCGATTCCAGAAAAAGCAGGAAAAGACGGCAGATTACACGCTAAATTTTTGCAGAATGGCACCACTACCGGAAGATTTTCTTCTCAGAATCCAAATTTGCAAAACTTGCCTATAAAAAGCGAGCTTGGCAAGAAAATCCGCGCTGGTTTTGTCGCACCTAAAAGGAGCAAGCTCCTTACTTTAGACTATAGCCAGATAGAACTACGTGTGGTGGCAATGCTCTCAGGCGACAAGAAAATGATCCAAATTTTTTCCGAAAGCAAAGACATTCACGCCGGGGTTGCTTCTTTTGTTTTTGGCGTGCCAATAGAAAAAGTGGATCGAGAAATGCGCCGGCAGGCGAAGGTAATAAACTTCGGCATTATTTACGGTATGGGTGTGACAGCACTCCGGAAGAATTTGGGTGGGACGCGCGAGGAAGCGCAAAAATTCTACGACAATTATTTTAAGCAGTTTTCTGGCGTGCGCGACTATATGGAAAGCGTAAAGATTTTTGCCAAGGAGCGTAAGTATACCGAGACACTCTTCGGTCGGCGTCGATATTTTGCGAATATAAATTCGCGAATCCAATTTCTTCGAAATATGGCCGAACGTACCGCTACTAATGCCCCGGTACAGGGTACTGCCGCCGACATTATCAAATTGGCTATTAGGTATGCTGAAGAAGATTTAAAAAAAGAAGATCTGAAAGACGAAGCGCACCTTGTTTTGCAAATTCACGATGAATTGGTTTATGAAGTAAAGGAAGAATTTTTGAGCAAGGCCGAGAGAATAATCAAAAACGCTATGGAGAGTGTGTTAGACAGGTCCTATCTCAAATACAAGACAAAAATTCCGCTTATCGCGCACTCAGTCTCCGGGGATAATCTTGAAGAGGTAAAATAGTGTTTTTGTAGTATACCTGCACATTATGTTTGACTAGAAACATAATGTGCAGGTATAATTATAAAATATGGAGGAAAATAAGGATAAAACAGAAAAAGTTAATCCTCATAAAAACAAAGTGCACAAAATTTTGGCGCATTCATATCTGTTTTGCTTTGTCTCTTTCGTACTCGGGCTTATCCTTGATTTTATCTTTCCGCTCAAGCTTTTATCCGGCGCATACCCACTTTTTGGTTTTATAATTATCGTTTTCGGCACTTGTTCCGTTTTTTGGGCGCAGAAAACTTCCATCAAACTTTCTAAAGAAAATATGAGCAAAGAAACTTTCTTGCGCGGTCCATATCGATTCAGCCGAAGTCCGACGCATCTCGGGATTTTTCTCATGATGTTTGGTTTTGGAATGATGCTGAACTCTTTCTTTGTGATTTTATTTTCAATAATTTCTATATTTGTCGCTAAATTTTTCTTTCTTAAAAAACAGGAACAAATTTTAGCGGAAAAATACGGCGAACCGTACAAAGAATATAAAAAGCAGGTAAAATTTTAAGATGATTTATCTTTTCTCCGGGGATGACGCTAAAACCAAGCACAAAAATTACGAGGAATTCATAAAATCCATACCTTCCGGCACGGAAATTTTCTTTATGAACAAGAATGACTTTGACAGAATGGAAGTGGAGAGCTTTTACTCCGGCTCAGGGCTTTTTTTTGAAAAATGTGTCGTAGCTTTTGACAATGTTTTTGAGCGTGAGGAAAACCTGGATTTTATTTTGGAAAAATTGCCTTTGATTTCCAATGCGCCGAATGATTTTGTCTTTTTAGAAAGCAAGCTTCCAAAATTTGTCGTTGATTCTTTCAAGCAGGTTCGTGCGGAGATAAATACATACGAACTTCCGAAAAAAAAGAAGGAAAAGTATAACAATTTTCTTTTGGCGGACGCCTTCGGCGATCGCAACAAGCTCTTGCTCTGGATATATTTTCGTCAAGCGATGGATTTAGGCGTAGGTATGGAAGAGCTTATCGGCGTCCTTTTTTGGAAAGCCAAAGATATGCTTTTAAAAAAGAATTTCTCGAAATTTAAAGAAGAAGAACTCCAGAATTTTGCCGGCCGTATTTCATACCTCCTCCCCGAAACGCGCAAAGCCGGGCGCGACGCTGAAGCAGTCTTTGAAGAGTTCCTCCTGGAAGCGTTTTAGAGCTTGATTTTTCTTTGTATTTCTTATATATTTGTGTTATTGTTTTTAGTCGAAATATAACTTTCCGCCCGTAGCTCAGCTGGTAGAGCAGCTCCCTTTTAAGGAGAAGGTCCTCGGTTCGATCCCGAGCGGGCGGACAAGAAATTACTTAAAGATATTTTAAATTACATGGTGCTTTCAAGTCTGCCGGGGGTCAACCCGAGACGGTTTTGGAACTTCTGGAAGGATAGAAAAAGAAGCTTAAAAAATTGTATAATTTACATATGGACAAAACCAAGGAACTGGATGAATTAAAGAAAAAAACAGAAGAAGATAAAACGTTGCCTTTGCAAGAGTCCAACCTCGTGTTTGGCGAGGGGAATCCGAACTGCGAGATTCTTTTTATCGGCGAGGCTCCGGGGATGAATGAAGATATGCAGAAAAGACCATTTGTTGGGCGAGCAGGGCAATTGCTTAGAAAAAATATTCGCAACCTTGGTTGGAAAGAAGGGGATGTGTATATTACAAATATCGTGAAGCGCCGACCGCCGGAAAATCGGGATCCGGATGAAGAAGAAATAAAAAAATATAAGCCGTATCTTAAGAGACAGATAGATATCATAAACCCTAAAATAATAGTCCCTCTCGGGCGATTTTCAATGAATTACTTTTTGCCTTTTGCTAAAATTACTCGCGATCAAGGCAAGCTTTTCGAAGTGGGTACGCGTTTTATTTTGCCGATGCTCCATCCGGCGGCGGCGCTTCGGGGCACGGGAGCGATGGAAATGTTTGAAAAGACTTTTGCCCGTTTGCCAGAAGCGCTTGCCAAAATAAACAATAAAGATTTTATAAAGACAGAAGAAAAAACGGAGCAAAAAGAAAATGAATCCAAGAAAAAAATTGAGGATGTACAAAATAGTTTGTTTTAGACATATGCCACATTTACGCCATGGCGTAAATGTGGCATATGGGTGAAATTGTAGATTAAACTTATGAAAAATAAAGAAAACATTTTGATTTTACATAACATACGGAGCATCATAAATGTCGGTGCGATGT
>CAYQKC010000007.1:0-21437 GCA_964418145.1 uncultured Candidatus Saccharibacteria bacterium | reverse complement strand
CGCCTTTACAAGTTTTAAATTCAAAGTGTTTCCAAGGTATTGATTAGATTACGGCTAGGCTTACCAAAAATTTGCATATTGATAAAAGATTAAATGAGAAGCCTGCATCACAAAAATCGGGGCTTTGGATAGAAAAAGGCATCAAGCCGGTTAAGATTTATACATCTGCGCGGATTGGCGTATCTTCGGCGGGCAAGTTCTGGGCAAACAAAAAGTGGAGGTTTTATGTTAAAATATAAAAAGTCGGATTACAAGAACTAATTAAATAAAATTATGAAAGGATTTAATGCAAATATTGAAAAAGAAACTTTGGAAAATGATAATTTCCGCAAGGTGCTCTATACCGCAGGGCATAGCCAGCTTGTTTTGATGAGCTTACGCCCGGGCGAGGAAATCGGCGCCGAGGTGCACGGAGAGAATGACCAGTTTTTCCGCATTGAAAAAGGGCAGGGGAAATGCATAATTGACGGCAATGAATATATGCTCTCCGACGGCTCGGCTATCGTAGTGCCTTCTGGTGCGAACCACAATGTCATAAATACTTCCACTGTGGAAGATTTAAAACTCTACACTATTTACTCCCCGGCGCATCACAAAGACGGTACCTTGCGAAAAACTAAAGCCGAAGCGGAAGCCGATGCCCCGGAATTTGACGGGAAAACTACTGAATAGGTATATAATATGAAAATGACTTCCAAGAAATTCGAGGAAGAGTATAAAAAACTGAACAAAGCTCAGAAAGAAGCAGTGGATACTATAGAAGGTCCGGTAATGGTAATAGCCGGCCCAGGCACTGGCAAAACCCAGATTTTAGCGCTCCGCATAGGCAATATTTTAAAGAAAACAGATATCGGCGCAGACAGTATCCTATGCCTGACTTTTACTAATTCCGCGGTAAGCGCGATGCGCGAGAGACTTTATAAATATATCGGGGCTGAAGCTTCGCGTGTACACGTTTCCACATTTCATAAATTTTCCGGCGAGATCATAGAGAAATTCCATTCAGCGCTTCATTTTGATATGGTGCCCAAAGTCTTGGAAGACAGCGAAAGTGTTTCTATCTGCGACCAAATCTTGCGCGAAAATGAATGGAAGTATCTTCGCCCGAGAGGCGATATTGGTCGGCATTTTAAAGAGCTGAAATCCCTTATTTCTCTTCTAAAACGCGAGCGAATGTCTCCGGAAGAATTTAAGGATGAAATTGAAAAAGAAATCTCTCATCTTAAAAAAGATCCAGAGAGCATTTCCACAAGGGGCGAGAGCAAGGGCAATCTCAAAAAAGATATTTTAAACAAAATTGAAAGCCTGGAGAAGACAAGAGAAATCGTAGATTTTTACAGATTATACGAAGAAAAAAAGAGAGAAGAAGATTTGCTTGATTATGATGATGAAATAAAATACGCCCTCGAAATTGTAGAAAAATCAGAAGAAGCCCGAGCAGAAATTCAAATAAATTATCAGTATGTCCTAATAGATGAACACCAGGATTCAAGCGGGGCGCAGAATGCCCTGCTTAAAGCCATCTGGGCAGGCGGGGAGAAGCCGAATATTTTTGCCGTGGGCGACGATCGCCAGCTCATCTATGCTTTCGGAGGAGCCAAGATGTCGCACTTTGAAGATTTTCAAACGATGTTCGGCAAAACGCGGACTATTTTTTTGACAGATAATTATCGCTCCACGCAGAGCATCTTGGATACGGCCGACGCCTTACTCTCAAGTTCTTTTTCGGATAAAAAGCTTGTGGCCATTATTAAAGAAAAACATAATTTGAAGCTGGTTGAATGCGACTACCCGCGCGACGAGATTATCGCCTGCGGGCTTGATATGAAAGAGAAAATAAAGAAAGAAAAAGTTGACCCTCGCGATTGCGCCATATTGGTGCCTAAAAACAAACAAGTGATTTCGGCCATTAAAGTGCTTGAAGATCTGGGTTTTGAGGTTGCTTCCCGCGAAAATCTATCTCTTTTTGAAACGCCTGAATTTCAAAGTATTTTCCGAGTACTCAAGATCTGTACCGATAGCAATGATTTTGTCTCTCTCAGCGAATCCATTTTAGACCCCATCGCTGGAATCCCTGTCATGGTGGCGCATGGTTATCTATACAAGAGACGGGACAGGGAAACAGGACTTTTGGAATCCCTTTCCGCTCAAAGAGATCTTTTTAAGGAACACAAAGAGGTGAAAGATTGGTTCCTTAAATTGGAGTCTTTTGTATTGGAAGCCTCTGTACTTGATATTTATTCTTTGATTCAAAAAATCGGCGACGAGATGCTTCTTAAGACTGCCGATAGGCACGGAGAACTTTTAAGGCGGGTAGAGATCGTGCGAAGTTTGCTTCACCTGGCCCTGTCCTTCAGCGAGAAAAACAAAAACTCGCTTGCGGATTTCATTTTTTTTGTAGAAAGATTGCAAAAATATGGAGAAGATATTCCCTTGGCTGTTTTTAAGACAGATGAAGGGATGAAAGTTTTAACCCTACATGGTTCAAAAGGGCTTGAATTTGATTTTGTCTGGATAGCGCATATGGACGAAGACAGTTTAATGAAAGGAAAGCGCAGAAATTTTAAATTACCGGAATCTGTCGAAGAAAAGATAGAGGAAAAAGATGAATTGGCCGCCAAGCGTGAGCTTTATGTGGCCATCACCCGTGCCAAGAGGTTTTGCGCACTGTCTTATTCAAGGTTTTCTTACAATGGACGCGACCAGGAAGAGGCTAAAATTTTAGCTAATTTAGAGATTAAGACAGAGAGTTTTGAAAAAATTGCTTTCAAAGAAACAGAGGAAAAAATTCTGGCGCATGATCCTAAAATTTACGTTTTGTCGCAAAAGATAAAGAAAAAGGAAGAAACCTTGCCGGAACTGCTCAAAATGGTTTCCAAGGAGTATGCTGAGGCAAACGTTTCCGTTTCTCTCCTTAATAATTTCTTTGAATGTCCGCGCAAATGGTATTTCAGAAATTTGCTCAAATTGCCGGAGCCGAAAAGCGACAGCCTTCAATTTGGGACCAGGGTGCATTCTGTCATAGACAAGATATTGAAATCCGGCAAGACGCCGGATGAAAAAGAGGTTTTGAAGTTTTCCGAAGGAGACGAATCAGCGGCAAAGATAATTCTGAGGTGGGTGAAAAACAGCTTGCCGAAGATAAGTGGGAAGAGAGAAAATGAGAAGAGTGTTTCTTTCAGGAGTAAAGAATTTCCTCACTTGAATATTTACGGCAAGGTGGATTTGGTTGAAGATCTGGGGAGTGGATCGACCAGAGTGACCGATTTTAAAACCGGCGGAGCGCGCAAGAAAAGCGAAATAGAAAAAATAGACGAGGAGGGTAGGATGAGTAATTATATGCGCCAGCTTGCCATGTATTCGTATCTCTTGGAGGAGAACACCAAGTATAAAGAAGTGGTTGAATCAAAGCTTGAATTTGTGGAGGCGGGAAAAGAAAACGAGTATTCGTACACAACGCATATAACCGAAGAAAAAATAAAACTTTTAAAGAAAGATATTGCCGATTATGATCGTTTGGTAAAAACGGGAGAGTGGTGGCAGAGGCCGTGTAATTACAATTCTTACGGCAAAAATACAGAATGCGAGTATTGCAAAATGATGGCGGAGATTTATAAAAATTAGAGTCACTTGGGCCCGTTATCCAGCCAGCCTAAATAAAGCCCCAAAATAAAAAAAATCAAAGCAAGTATGATCAAGATCAGTCGTATTTTTCGCATTAAGGAATTATAGCAAAAATGCCGTTTTTATGATATATTTTCGAGAATGGACAAGGAAATTAAAAGGGGTAAAGAACATCCACTCTCAATCATAATAGATGAAGCTGTAAGAATTTTCTTGGATCTTGGTTTTGAGGTGGCGACCGGGCCTGAGCTGGAAGACGGATGGCATAATTTTGATGCGTTGAATTTTCCCAAAGATCATCCGGCGCGCGATATGCAAGATACGTTTTTCATCAAGGGTAGGCCGGATTATGTTCTGCGTACCCATACTTCCAACACTCAAGTGCGCTTTATGGAAAAATTCGTTAAGGAAGGCGGAAAGCCACCTTTTGCTATTGTCGTACCCGGTAAGGTTTTCAGGAACGAATCGACAGACGCCGGCCACGAAATGCAATTTTATCAGTTGGAAGGTTTGATGGTTGGCAAAAACATAAGCGTAGCGAATTTGAAATACGTACTACTTGAATTTTTCAAAAGGTTTTTCGGTTCTGATACAAAAGTTAGATTGCGTCCGAGTTTTTTCCCTTTTGTCGAGCCAGGGTTTGAGGTGGATATAAAGCATAACGGCAAATGGATGGAGCTTTTGGGTGCAGGCATGGTGCACCCGAATGTTTTTAAGAATTGCGGTATAGACCCTAGGGAGTATCAGGGTTTTGCTTTCGGCTTCGGACTTGATCGGATGGCTATGATTAAATTAAAAATTCCGGATATCCGGCTTTTTTATCAGGGAGATTTGCGCTTAAACCAATTTTAATTTATGAAAGTCTCTTACAAATGGCTAAAATCGTATATTCCTGATTTGCCTCAAGCGGAAAAACTGGCAGATGTTTTCACTTTTTACCTTTCTGAAGTGGAAAGCATAGAGAATATAAAAGACGACACAGTTTACGATATAAAAATATTACCCGATCGAGCGCATGACTTGCTTTCCCATAGAGGTATTGCCAAAGAAATCGCATCTCTGCTTGATCTCAAGTTCATTGACCCTGTTTTGATGTATAAAGTTCCGGCGGTGGTGCCGACGAGTTTGGAGATAAATGTTAAAAGCGATAAATGCCGCAGGTATATGGGCAGGATTGTGAGGAATATAAAAATTGGTCCGAGTCCGGAATGGATGACCTCTTTTTTAGAGATGATCGGGCAGCGAAGCATAAACAATATCGTAGATGCTGCAAATATAGTGATGTATGATTGCGGTCAGCCTACTCATGCTTTCGATCTGGCGAAAGTGGCAAGCGATAAGTTGATCGTTAGAGATGCGCGAGAGGGTGAGAATATGGTCACGTTAGATAATCGCGATTGGAAACTAGGATCGCCTGATCTGGTCATAACCGATGAGAAAAAAGTGCTCGCTGTGGCCGGAATCAAAGGGGGAAAGTTTGCCGAAGTGGGTGGAAATACGAAAAATATTCTTCTGGAAGTTGCCAATTTTGATCCGGTTTCAATACATAAAACCGCGCAATCTTTGAATATTTTTACCGACGCCAGGAAACGTTTTGAAAATGATTTATCTCCGGAGCTTTGCGATTTGGCGATGCAAGAATTCTCGGCTTTGATTTTTGAACTTTGCCCCGAGGCTTCTTTTGAAGAAATTGTAGATATTTATTCCAAGAAGCAATCGGAGAGAAAACTAGTTTTCCGCAAAGAGAAAGTTTCCAATATTTTGGGTCTCGAGCTTTCAACTCAAGATGTAAAAAATATTTTGGACAGATATGGTTTTTCTTTTACGGAAAATGACGGAACTTTTGAAGCCATTATCCCTCCTATGCGCCTGGACCTTCTCCTTGAGGAAGATATGGCGGAGGAAATAGGGCGCATCATCGGCTATGACAAAATACCTCCGAAATCTCCGAAGATTGATTTCCAATTGCCGGCGGATAATACATACGCCAAGATAGTTTTTGCTAGAAGTAAATTATTGAATGAAGGATACGGCGAAGTTATAACTTATTCTTTCAGGGACGAAGGGGAGATAGAAGTGCTTGCTTCCGCTTCAAACAAGAAATTTCTACGCGCCAATCTCGATCTCGGGATAAAAGAGAGCTTGAAATTAAATCAGCTGAACATTCCGCTCCTTGATATGGATGAAATAAAAATTTTTGAAATAGGCACTGTTTTTAAAAAAGGCGGAGAAGAAATCCGCGTTGTATATGCGGATAAAAATGGAACGAAAGAAGCGACCTTAGATGAATTTTCTGAAGATATGCCGAAAGGTTTTTCTTTCTCTCTTTCAAAAACATCAAATATTAAATTTAAAATGTGGTCGCTGTATCCTTTTATCTCGCGCGATGTCGCTATCTGGGTACCCAAAGAAGTTGAAAGTAATCAGGTTTATAAAGTTCTTAAAGAAAATGCGGGAGACTTACTAATTAAGGATCCTTATCTTTTTGATGAGTTTAAAAAAGACGATAAAATTTCGTATGCCTTTAGGCTTGTTTTTCAGTCCTATGAAAGGACATTGAAAAGCGAGGAAATTGACCAAATTATGTCTAATATAACCAATAAAATCAAGGAGAAAACTGATTGGCAGATAAGGTAAATTTTGGTATAATTAGTCGTATTATGGTAAAAGAAAAAGACGAAAAAGACTTGCAGAAAAATGGCCATCATTATGATGCTAGCGATATTTCTGTCTTGGAAGGGCTTGATCCAGTTAGGCGCCGTCCCGGGATGTATATCGGCACTACCGGACCGGAGGGATTGCATCACTTGATTTGGGAAATTTTTGATAATTCCAGGGATGAAGCGATGGGAGGCTTTTGCGATCTTATAGAGATCACGCTCTTACCCGAGAACCGCATCCGCGTAGTAGACAACGGCCGAGGCATACCGGTTGATATTCATAAAAAAACAAAAGTTTCTGCGCTAGAAACCGTTATGACTACACTTCATGCTGGAGGAAAATTCGGCGGAGAGGGATACAAAGTTTCGAGCGGGCTTCACGGAGTAGGCGCTTCCGTGGTAAACGCGCTCTCGGTGTATTGCAGGGCAGAAGTTCACAAAGATGGAGGCAGATATGTGCAAGAATATTCCCAAGGCAAGAAAAAAGGGCCTGTCAAAAAAATAGGTTCTTCAAAATTGCACGGCACGATTATAACTTTTGAGCCGGATGTAGAAATTTTTAAAGAGATTAAATTTGATTGGAATACAATAGTGAATCATATCCGTCAGCAAGCCTATTTGGTAAAAAATTTGAAAATTACCATTATTGATGCACGCGGGTATGAAGGAGACATAAAAGACACAGAAGTTTTTTATTTTAAGGAGCTCGGGTTGCAATTCCCTTCAACTTCTTTTTATTTTGAGGGCGGGCTTATTTCCCTTATCAAATACTACAATAAATTTCAAAAGCCGATTCAAGACAAAATTTTTTACATTGAAAAAGAAGAGGATAATGTGGCGGTTGAGATTGCTCTTCAGTACGTAGATGACATAGTTGATCGTATTGTCCCTTTTGCCAACAATATTTACACTGTTGAAGGCGGGACGCATGTGACAGGTTTTAAGACGGCTCTTACCAGAACCTTGAATACTTATTGCAAGAAAAATGAAATGATGAAAGAAAGCGAAGGAGGCTTTACCGGCGAAGATGTGTTGGAAGGTCTCACTGTAGTTATTTCGGTAAAGTTACGGGAAATACAGTTTGAAGGACAAACCAAGGCGAAACTGGGTTCTATGGAAGCCCAAGGGATTGTGGGGACGGTCTTTAGCGAGGCCTTCAGCAATTTTCTTGAAGAAAACCCGGATGATGCCAAAGCCATAATAAACAAGTCAATTCTTGCCTTGAAGGCCCGCAAAGCGGCCAAAGCGGCAAAAGATTCCGTTTTGAGAAAGGGCGCGCTGGAAGGTGTTACTTTGCCTGGGAAACTGGCGGACTGCCAAAGCAAGAGCGCCGAAGAGTCCGAGCTTTTCCTAGTAGAGGGAGATTCAGCCGGAGGGTCGGCCAAGCAAGGCAGAGATAGGCGCACACAAGCGATACTGCCACTTCGTGGAAAAATTTTAAACGTGGAGCGCGCCCGTATAGACAAAATGCTCTCCTCAAAAGAAGTTCGCGCGCTTGTCATCGCCATGGGAACTTCGATCGGAGACACTTTTGACCTTTCCAAAATGCGTTATCATAAGATAATCATCGCGACCGATGCCGACGTGGATGGGGCGCATATCCGCACCTTGCTCCTTACGCTTTTCTACAGATATTTCAAACAAGTTTTAGAAACGGGTTTCATTTATATTGCCCAGCCTCCACTTTACAAAATTAAAAAAGGGAAAGAAGTTTCTTATGCTTACTCCGATGAAGAAAAAATAAAAATTATCGGCAAGAATTCCGATGTGAGCGAGATACAAGAAGTAGAAAATGAATCTGCCGACGCTGAAAGCTCTGGCGAGACAAAGGAGGATATTTCAGAAAAAAGTAAAATTACCAAAATTCATATCCAGCGCTATAAAGGTTTGGGTGAAATGAATCCGGAGGAATTGTGGGAGACTACTATGGATCCGAAGAACCGCGTACTTAAAAAAGTAACCATTGAAGACGCCGAAGAAGCCAATAAGGTTTTTGAAGTCTTAATGGGAAGCGATGTTCCGCCTAGAAAATCTTTTATCCAGTCTAACGCCAAACTAGCCGAAATTGATATTTAATACGATTTAGTGAAATCTAAAACTAATTTACTTAAACCACCATATATAGTTATCTAAGAAATTGAATTTTGAAAGTGAAAAGAACAACAAGAAAGTTATTTATATAAAAATTTCCATCTACCCCTACCGGCAATCGGTGGCAGTCCGGCTCTTAAAATTTTTTCCAAAATATTCCAAATTTCAGCGTTTTCTTTCTTTGCGGATTTAAGTAGTAAAGAGTACCTTCCGATATCGTAACGATTGTACATTCTAAAAATCGTTGTTTCACTCATACATAATGATCTTGCTATATATGATACTGGTACTCCATTTGAAAGGAGGAAGATAACCGCAAATCTTTTTGCCAGCATTATCTTTTCTGTTTTTGTTAGAAAATCACTCAGAAACATTTTTGTTGAAGATTTTTTAGCTGATCTTTCCAAGGCAAATGCAAATTCATCATATAATTTTTGCAAACTTTCCTCTTTAAGTTTTTTAGATGAAACATGTGGCATAAAGCTGTATTTCTTATACTACCATATATGGTGGTTTAAGGAAAACTAAATATAGCACAATTTTGAACATTTTTTTATTTTTTCTCTTCTATTTCTTTTTTGAGCCTGTTTGAAAATTCTTCGGGGGTTATGTTTTCTATCTTTTCATTGTTTCTGCCTTCCACGGTAAGCTTGCCGGAATCTTTTTCCTTGTCGCCGATGACGACAAGGTAGGGGATTTTTTGCATTTTGGCATTGCGGATTTTTTTACTCAAAGATTCGCTGGTTTCATCGAGTTCCACGCGGATGCCTTCTTTTTTGAGTGTTTCAAAAACTTCCTTTGAAAATTCTAAATGTTTTTCTTCAGAAATCGGCAAGATTTTCACTTGCATTGGAGAAAGCCAAAGAGGAAAAGCCCCGGCGAAGTGCTCGATCAATATCCCCATAAATCTTTCAAAAGATCCGAAGATGGCAACATGCAAAACCACCACGCGGTGCTTTTTGCCGTCTTCTCCGGCATAATCCATCTCAAAATTGTTAGGCTGATTGAAATCCAATTGCACGGTCGCGAGTTGCCATTCACGCCCTATTGAATCTTTTACTTTTATGTCTATTTTGGGCCCATAAAATGCGGCTTCTCCTTTTTCTATGCTGTATTTCAGACCCATTTTTGGGGCGGAGTTCACTAATATCTTTTCGGCTTTTTCCCACACCTCATCGCTGCCGAAATACTTTTCTTTATTTTTTGGGTCTCGTATGGATATTTCCACTTTGTAATCGTTGAAACCGAATAAACAGTAGACTTTTTTCATCAGATTAAAGATCATTTCAATCTCCGATTCTATTTGGTCCGGCCTTATGAAATGGTGGGTGTCGTCTTGGGTTAGATTTTTTACCCGCAGAAGCCCGGACAATTCTCCGCTTTTTTCGTTGCGATATACCGTAGTATTTTCCGCTATGCGGAGGGGCAAATCCCTATAGCTGTGAGGCTCGGCATTATATATTTCAAAATGATGTGGGCAATTCATGGCTTTCATGACAAATTCTTCCCCATTTTCATCTTTCATTACCGGCATCATTGCATCATATTTGCCCATATGTCCGCTTTTTATGTAAAGTTCTTTTTTTGCCACGTGGGGTATGGTGACAAAAGAGTATCCCAAGCTTTCTTTTTCTTTTCTTATAAAATTTTCAAGTTCCGTTTTTATTATATTTCCTTTCGGCAGATACATAGGCAATCCCTTTCCGACCAGTTCGGAAACAGTGAAAAGGCCCAGCTCCTTACCCAATTTTTTATGGTCTCTTTTTTCCGCTTCTTCGCGCATTTTTATATAGTTTTCCAATTCTTCTTTTGTCGGGAATGCGAGTCCGTATATGCGGGTCAGCATTTTATTTTTTTCATCCCCGCGCCAATAAGCGCCGGCCATGCGGTCTAGCTTGAAACATCCTTCCTTTATTTCTTTTGCCGGATTTTCTAAATGTCCACCCCGACACAGGTCAACGAAATCGCCGCAAGTATAAAAAGTTATTTTTTCCTTGCCCGTCATAGCCTTGGCGTCGGCAGGGGTTTTTACAATATCATCTATCAGCTCTATTTTATATTCATTATTTTTAAAAAATTCTTTTGCTTCTTTTTCTGTTTTTTCCTCATGAGTAAATTCTTTCCAAGTTTTGAGAAGTTCTTTCATTTTCTTTTCTATTTTTGGCAGGTCTTTTTCGGAAATAGGGGATTTGAAATCAAAGTCATAATAAAAACCGTCTTCAATTACAGGCCCGATAGTGGTTTTAGTATCCGGATAAAGATCTATTACTGCGGCGGCCATAAGGTGTGCCAACGAATGCCTCAAATTGTGCAGTTTTTCATTTGTGTTTTCCATATATGATTATCTTATCACTTTTTATTGTTTTTGCTAGCCAAATTTGCTTTTTAACCCAAAATCAGTATACTTTCTCTATATGGTAGTACGAATGAGACATACAAAATCGCATACGGCAAACAGGCGCTCACATCATGCATTAAAAAGCACCGGCCTTTCAAAATGCGAAAATTGCGGAAAGCTCAAAAAGAGGCATTCCGTCTGCCCATCTTGCGGGTATTACAGAGACATGAAAGTTTTGGATTTGGTGAAGAAAGCAGAGAAGAAACAGAAGAAGACAAAAGAAAAAAAGACCCAGCAAGGCTAGTTCAAAGTAGAAAGTTCGTAAAGTAGAAAGATGGCTTTATGAACTTTATAAACTTGGTAACTTTCTACTAATTTATGGCTAACAGGCACCTTTCAAGATCAATAGTTCTACAAACGCTTTTCGAGTGGGATTTTATGACTGTGGAAGAAAAGGTCAATCCTTGGACTCGAGAAGAGATAAAAGATTCAATAAATAAAAATTTGAAGGAATTTGCCCCCGGACTTGAAGACGATATTTTTGTTTTTTCTCTGGTAGAACTTATCTTTAAAAAGATCGAAGTAATAGATGAGATAATAAAAAAAGCCGCACCGGACTGGCCGCTCGACAAAATTTCCATCGTAGACAGAAATATCCTACGTATCGGCCTTGCCGAACTTCTCTTTGGAGATAGGGGTCAAGTACCTCCGAAAGTCGCCATAAATGAAGCGATCGAGCTCGCCAAAACTTTCGGCGGAGAGAATTCCAGCAAATTTGTAAACGGAGTTTTAGGAGCGGTCTATAAAGAAATAGGCGAACCGGGCAAAGAGCAAGTCAGCAAAAAGAAAAAAGAGAAAGAACCCGTAGATATTTCCAAACTCCCGGTGGAACACTTGGGCGGCGCTTTAGTTTACGCAAAAAATGGGAATGAGGTGTTATTTGCACTGGTACATGACGTGTTCGGCTATTGGACGCTTTCCAAGGGAAAAATCGGAGATGCTCCGGAGGTTGTCGGCGAGAGCGTTGAGGAAGGCACAAAAAGAGAGATAAAAGAGGAAATAGGCCTGGATATAAAAATAATTCAAAAAATCGGCGAGAACGAATATGTCGCTTCACATCCAGAAAAAGGCAAGACCTTAAAAAAGGTTATTTATTTTTTGGCGGAAAGCGAGTATAAAGAGTTGCAATTGGGATCTTCTGGGGGGCTCGACAAGGCTTCTTGGTTTAAACTCTCAGAAATTCCGGAGCTTAGGATTTACAACGACATAATACCGCTTATATCAAAGGCGATTGAAATTATCAGTAAAAACAATAAATAATTATGGCACAATTTACAGATTTTGAGAAAAAAACAAAGATAATATTTAAAGACAAAAATTTATTGAAGCAGGCTTTTGTTCATCGTTCTTATATAAATGAAAATCCAAAACTCGGTTTATCGCACAATGAACGTCTGGAATTTTTAGGGGATGCGGTTTTGGAGCTTGTCGTGACCGATTTTTTATACCGCAAATATCCAAAGTATACTGAGGGAGAGATGACGGCTATCCGCTCGGCGCTGGTAAATGCCGTTATTATCTCCGAAGTAGCTATGGAAATAGGCATGAATGATTATCTGCTTCTATCCAAAGGCGAATCAAAAGACAATGGTAAAGCCAGGCAATATATTTTGGCCAATACTTATGAAGCTTATCTCGGCGCGACTTATCTGGATAGAGGCTATGAAGTTGCCAAGAGATTCATCGCCAACACTCTTTTGCCGCATACCGCTCCCATAGTTTCTAAAAAACTTTGGCGCGATCCGAAAAGTCTGGTACAAGAAAAAGCCCAGGAATTCGTCGGCGTTACGCCGTCTTACAAAGTTTTGCATGAATTCGGGCCCGATCACGACAAACATTTTACTGTCGGTATCTTTTTCGGTGCAGAATTGATTGCGGAAGGAAAAGGCAAGTCTAAGCAAGAGGCGGAGCAAAAAGCGGCTGAGATGGCATTAAAAGTTAAAAGTTGGCTGGATTAGTATGCGGTTAAAAAGTTTGGAACTTCACGGTTTTAAATCGTTTGCAAAAAAGACATATTTGGAATTTTCGCATCCGATAGTTTCCATCGTAGGTCCCAACGGAAGCGGGAAATCAAACGTGGTTGAAGCTCTCCGTTTTGTTTTAGGCGAACAATCTATTAAATCCATGCGAGGCAGCTTGGGAGCCGACCTTATTTTTAAAGGTTCTAAAAATTTACCGAAGAGTTCTCGCGCCCTTGTTTCAATTTTTTTTGACAATACCGATAAAGTTTTCAAGCTTTCCAATGAAGCGGGCGAAGACATAAATTTGAATTACGGAATTATCTCTATCTCCCGGGAAGTGTATCTGGACGGCATGAATAAATACATCTTAAACGGTTCAGAAGTCAGATTGAAAGATATAAATAATCTTTTGGTTTCGGTCAAGATAGGATCTTCCGGGCATCATATCATCTCCCAAGGGGAAGCGGACAGGATCTTGAACGCATCTCTTAAAGACAGGCGCGAAATGGTGGAAGACGCTCTCGGACTCAAGATCTATCAATATAAAGTAAAAGAAGCCGCGCGAAAACTTGAAAGAACTTCCGAGAATATGAAGGAAGTTTCAATTTTGCGCCGGGAGAATGCGCCCCATTTGAATTTTTTAAAGAGGCAAGTTGATAAATTTGAAAAAGCAAAAGAAATGCAGTCGGAACTCCTTGCCCTCTACCAGGAATATTTCAAGAAAGAAAGCGTTTATTTAGAAAGAGAAAAAAGCGCCTTACTCTCTCAAAAGAGTGAAATCTCCCAAGAGTTGTCGGCTATCGGCGACAGGATAGCTGACCTAGACGGGAATGAGGAAGGGAAAGAAAGCGAAAAAGAAAAAGAGTTAAAGCTGTTAGAAGTGAAAATTTCTGGAATCCGAAATGTCAAAAGCGAGATAGAAAGAAAGTTTGGTAGGATAGAAGGAATGATAGAAATGGAAGAGCGCCGAAGCAAAAGACACCCGGAGGCTGTCTCAAGAGGTCCGGAAGAAATAAAAAGCTTTGTCGGCGAGATGAATATGGTTCTCAATGAGGCCATGAAAAGCAGAGAGATAAGCGAAATCAGGCCGATTTTAGAGAAGATAAAAATTATTTTGCAGAAGTTCGGCGAGAAAGAGGAAGATATCGCAAATCCTTCAAATTCAGAGCTTGGGGAATTGAGGAAAAATCAGGCGGAGATTTCAATAGAATTTTCCAAAATAGATAACGAGGAAAAAAAATTATTGGAGAAGATAAATAAACTGAAAGAGGAAATTAATCTTGAGAATGAAGCTCTGTATTTGAAAGAAAAAGAACATTTTAATTTAAAGGTTAAATACCAAGAGCTTTCTTCTTCTTTGGGAGTCATATTTGTCAAAGAAGAAAATTTATCCAGGGAAAACGAAAATTTGGAAACCGAAATGAGGGAGGGCATAGAACTTATCGGCAGGGAAGTTTTGTCTTACAAAGATTTTCCTTTAGAGGACTCTTTTATAGTGGAAAGGACGGAGCGAGAAGAAATGCGGCGAAAAATGGAGCGCATCAAGATAAAATTGGAAGATGTGGGGTTTTCCGGGAGCTCGGAAATTTTAAAAGAGTATGAAGAAGTTTCAAAACGGGACAGGTTTTTGGCAAGAGAGATGGAAGATTTGGAAAAAAGCGTTCACTCGTTAAAGACATTAATTGCTGACTTGAAAGAGAAGATAGATACCGAATTCAAAGAGGGAGTAAAAAAAATAAATATTGAATTTGGAAAATTTTTCGCATTGATGTTTGACGGTGGGACAGGCTATATCTCGGTTGTTACCGAAAATAAAAAGAAAAAAGAGGAAGATTTAGAAGAGGAGCCGAAAGAGAAGATAGTTTTTGAGCAGGGGGTGGAAATAAATGTTTCTTTACCACACAAGAAAGTAAAAGAATTGAATGCTTTATCTGGAGGAGAGAGATCTCTTACTTCTATCGCTCTTCTCTTTGCCATGTCTCAAGTGAATCCACCTCCGTTTTTGGTATTGGACGAAACGGATGCCGCGCTTGATGAAGTAAATTCCAGGAAATACGGCGATATGCTGGAAAAATTATCCGCTCGCTCTCAGCTGGTAGTTGTTACCCACAACAGAGAAACAATGTCCCGCGCCGGCATCCTTTATGGCGTTACGATTGGTGGGGACGGTTCTTCCAAACTCCTTTCGGTAAAACTTAATGAAGCCGTCGATATCGCTAAATAAAATGGCCTAAAAAATAGTCTAATAAATATCATTTTGTTTTTATTAAGTTTACCTTTGCCCTCATTTACGCCATGGCTGAAATGAGGGAATGGATTATCTTCGCGTTCTTTCTTTTTGAGATGAGGTATGTCATACATCACGATTAAATTTTTGGGAGAATTTTCTATAAAAGGGGAAGAGAATGAGACATTATAAAACCCCTTTTTCCTATTTTGTTTTTTAGCTCGACTTTTCCTGCCCCTTGAAAATACAGGAATACCAAAAGAATTCACCTTGACTCCTTTATAGAAAAACACTTTTTTTGAGTTCATCTCCCAATTATACAATATGCCCTCATTTCAGTCATGGCGTAAATAGGGGCAAGGGAGATATGAACATAACAAACAAATTTGATATGTAAAGAAGAAAGAGAAAATAAAGAGTTCGTGGAAAGATTATTGGAAAAATTTGATGAAATAATTAAAGAAACTTCCAACTGGCCTTTTATTTAAATTTAATTTTTTCTTCTTTTCCAAAAATTATTTTTTCCGGCTGGAAAAGTTTTTTAATTTGAAGAACCCTAGTTTATCAAACATTGCCGAATAGTCTCCGTTGAAATTCTTATTTACCGAACTTTCTACTCCACGGTCGAACATTATATCTCCGCCGAAGGCAAGATCCACATAATCTTGTTCATAACCCACCGCTATATTTTGTTTTTTTTGACCCAGTCTACGTTTGCATCGGCTACTCCTCCGTAATACACGTTTACTTTCAGATATTTAAAAATATTTTCCACATCTTTGTGTCGATCATTGCTTTTTAAGAGAGCAATAGCTATATTTCGTGTTTCTTCTTGTTTTAATGGTACAAAAAAAGGGAGACTACCGTTTGTCGCGCTATGTTTATATAACCACTTTTACCGCCCATATATCCTTCGTCGTCTAGAAACTGGTTATTGCTAAACCAAATATGCTTTTTATCTCTGATTTTTTTGTTGGTCGTCATTTTAAAAATTTGCGGATCATTTTTCTGTATATATCCGGCCAATTTAAACATATCAAGGGCGGTAGATTTATTGTTTTCCGAAAGTCCGCTCGGGTCTTCAAAAGAAGTGCCGGAGAGCTCCAGCTTTTTTGCCGTTTGATTCATTTTCTTCAAGAAAAAATCTCGATTGAAATACTCGGCGATAACTTCCGCGGCATCGTTACTTGATTCCAGAAGCAACGGATATAGGAGTTCCGAGATTGGAAGTTTTTCCCCGATTTTCAAATTCCCATTTTTGTCATAGGTGAAAATTGCCTTTTTGGAAACTGTAGCTATGTCGTTTGTTTTGTCTGTTTCAGTGGCGGAAAGGGCGGTCATTAATTTGGAAACCGAAGAAAGAAAAATACGAAAGAGAGACCTATAGAAACGGCAAGTACTACCCAGATAATTATTTTTAAATTTGATTTCATCTTATAGGAGAACATAGTCTATGGTTTTTCTTTCCAGGTCGGCGCCTTTGAGCTTGATCTGTACCGGATCGCCCAGGCGATAGACTTTTTTGGTTTTTTGTCCGATCAATTCCTGCTTTTTTTCATTGAAGATATAAAAATCTCCCGTCATATCGCGCAAGCGCACCAAGCCTTCGCATTTTGTTTCGCTCTCCTCCACATACAAGCCCCATTCGGTTACTCCGCTTATAATTCCGGAAAAACTTTGTCCCAGGCGCGAAGCCATATATTCTACTTGCTTGTATTTTATGGAAGCTCGTTCCGCATCGCTCGCGTATTTTTCTCGTTCGGATGATTTGCGGGAGATTTCTTCATAAATTTGCCAATTTTCTTTTTTGATTTCTCTGCCTTTCAAGAAATTATCGAGCAGTCTGTGCACCGTCATATCTGGATAACGCCTGATCGGAGAAGTGAAGTGCGCATAATATTCAAAAGCGAGCCCGTAGTGTCCTATATTTTTAGTGGAATAAATCGCTTTAGCCATAGAGCGGATTACGGCGCGGTGTACGGTATCTTTTTCGTTTTTGCCCGATAGGCTTTTTAAGAGCTCGTTTATTTTATTGGACGGGATAATCCCGTTTTTCATCTCTATTTTATAACCCAGCCCTTTCAGAAAGAATGCCAAATCGGCCATTTTTTCTTTGCTTGGATTCTCATGCACTCTATAGACGAAAACCCCTTTATTTTTTTGCGCCCCTTTTGAGATGGCTTCAGCCACTTTTCTGTTTGCTAAAAGCATGAATTCTTCTATCATCCTGCTCGAATCACCCCTTTCTTTTTTTGCTATCTTCAAAGGTTTCCCTTTTTCGTCGAGCACGAATTTGACTTCTTCCTGTTCGAGCGAGATTGATCCGTTGTCAAACCTCTTTTTGTTTAATTTTTGCGATAAGCCCCATAAAACGGAAAGTTCTCTGTGAAATTTTGAGCCCTTTTCTTTTAGGTTTTTATCGGCCTCTTCATAAATAAATCTTTTTTCGGAATGAATGACCGTTTTGCCGAACCATTCTTCGAGAACTTTTACATTCTTATCAAGTATGAAAACGGCGCTCGTTGTAAGCCTGTCTTTCCCAGGGAGGAGAGAGCATAAATCGTCTGAAAGTTCTTCGGGAAGCATCGGGATTGTCCTATCCACCAAGTAAAGCGAAGTAGCTCTTTTTCTCGCCTCGCGGTCTATTTCGCCTCCGATTTTCACGTAGTGCGTTACATCGGCTATATGGATACCTACTTCATATAGTTCACTATTATTTACTTCACCCCCTAGCCCCATCTCCTTAGCAAGGAGAGGGGGGAGAATTCTAAACGATATCGCATCGTCAAAGTCTTTGGCATTCTCCGGATCAATAGTGAAGGTAAGGATCTTTCTGAAGTCGCGCCTATTTTCATAATCCTTTTTTTTTATGCCCTTCTCTCTTATTTCAAGCGCTTCTTTTTTTACTTTTTCTGAGAATTCGGAATCAAAGCCCTTTTCTATGGCTATAGCTTTCATCTCCGCTTCATTTTCCCCCGCTTTCCCTAAAATTTTTACCACTTTTCCTTCCGGATTTTTATTTTTGTCTTTCCAGGACGATATTTCCGCATAAATTTTGTCCCCGGATTTTGCGCCCGAGAGTTTATCTTTTGGTATGGCTATATCTCGATACATTTTTATATCGTCAGGCTTTAGAAAAGATAACTCTCCTTCTTTTTTTAAAGTTCCGGAAAAACCAACCTTGGCACGAGAAATTATTTTTACCACTTCACCCAAAATATCGCCGCCTTTTTTATAAGAAATCACCTCTACCGTGTCACCATTTAAGGCAGTGTTTAAGCGTCCTTCGCCTATCTTAATTTCTTTTTTGCCGTCTTTTGCTTTTAGGTATCCGTTGCCTCTGGCATTCACAAAGATAGTGCCGAATACAGCCCTTTTTATTCTTACCTGCTTCCTTTTCATATCCATAATATAGCATAATCGAGACAGTTTACCTTTTAAAACTTTTATGCTAGTATACCACTATGCTTAAAATAAGATTACAGAGAATCGGCAGAAAAAACGATCCATCCTTCAGGGCAGTTTTGACTGATTCCAAGAACAGCACAAAGAGCGGAAAATTTTTGGAAATAGTCGGAATTTACAATCCAAAATCCGGCGAGAATTCGTTCAAAACGGAAAGAATAGAATATTGGGTTTCAAAAGGTGCCAAGCTATCAGATACAATGCATAATTTTTTGGTAGATAAAAAAGTGATAGAAGGCAAAAAAATAAATGTTTTGTCTAGAAAGAAACCTACTAAAAAAAAGAAAGAATTGAAAGCAGGGAAATAGCTTGCTTTTGGGGTTTCTTGTCGTGTATACTTCTCAGTAAGGATAGCGTAAATTAATTTTCTAGGTCGGATCGCTGTTCTTAAATATAATTGCAAATTAAAAATAAAATATATATGCCAGACGCAGATAAAGCATTTCTAGAATACGTGGTAAAAGCATTGGTTGATAATCCGAACGATGTGAAAATCGATCGCACTGTCGACGAGATGGGAGTTTTGATCAGCCTTTCCGTAAATCCTGCCGATATGGGCAAGATAATCGGAAGGATGGGCAATACCGCCAAAGCTATCCGCACTTTGCTTAGAATCATAGGCATGAAAAACAATGCCCGCGTAAACTTGAAGATCAACGAACCAGAAGGCAGCGCAAGACCGTCAAGCGGAGGGATTAGCGCCACCAAGACCGTTGATCAAGCTATGGAAGATTTGAAAGGAATCTAAACAAAATCCCTCCGACAAAATCGGAGGGATTTTGTTTTTGTGTAAATTTTTTGGAAAAGATGCTATAATGGAAATATGAAAAATTGGTCAATAAACATCAAAAAACTAAAGAAAAATAATAATAAATTTATTATTTGGAAATTGGAACAATTAATTAATTTCGGTTTAGGAGGTGAAAAAATTAAACTGAATGAATTGAAAAAATATTGGGATATTATCACTATTGATCCGAGTAAAAGAAAATTTTTATCTTTATTTCTGTAAATTTTAGATAATTATGCTTAAAAAATCGATTTTATCTAAAAATCAAAAAAGAATTCTTGAAATAATAAGCAAAGAAAAACAGATTTGCAAAAATTTTTATTTAACAGGAGGCACTGCTTTGGCAGAATTCTATTTAAAACATCGCTTGTCCGAAGACTTGGATTTTTTTTCCGAGAACGAGTTTATTCCACAAGACATATCAGTTTCTTTGGCAAAAATAAAAAAAACAGCGAAGATTAAAAAAGTGGAATACCAGCAAAGTTTTAACCGTAATTTATTTTTTCTTTATTTAACAGGTGGAGATAATATCAAAACAGAATTTACATATTTCCCTTTTTCTAGAATTGAAAAGAAGGAAAAAATAGGGGATTTATATATAGACAGTTTATTAGATATTGCCGTCAATAAGGTGTTTACCATTTATCAAAAACCGAGATCTCGTGATTTTATTGATTTGTTTTTTATTTTAAAAAAATACAAGAAATTATCATTGGAAGATTTAATAAAAAAAGCCCAAATAAAATTTGACAACTATCTTGATCCCATACAATTAGGGTCTCAATATATAAAAGCAAAGGAACTCAAAGATTTTCCAAAGATGCTGATAAAAATAAAAGAAAAAACATGGCAGGATTTTTTCTTAAATGAAGCCAAAAAACTTTCCAATAAAATTATCAAGTAATTTAAATCTCTGATATGAAATTGTAGTTGAAGGTTTTAAAAAGAAATATATAATTAAAATTAAAATATGTCATTTGAATCTGGGTTTGGTATAAAACCGATAAATAATATAAATAAACAGTCGCTGGAAGATCTAAAAAAATCTTATAGACAAAGACTCGATGCCATTTTATATGAGCCATTGACAGTTGATAATATTGAAATATTTGCCGATAACGCTTTGTCAAAAACTATTGATCTCTCCGAAGATGTGCTGAATGAATATAAAAAAGATTCCGAGTTTAAAGACAAAGAGTCTTTAGATAAAAAAACACAAGAAGACGAAGCTTTTAAAAAATTTGAATTACCGGATATTCAGGAGATTTTGGGGTCAATTATTGAAGTAAAAGACAAAATAAATTCTCTTAAAACATATATAAATGAAAACACAGAAAATATAAATAGAATAATCACTCCGCCGAAAGAAGAAATTAAAGTAAAAATAGAAGAAGGAAATGGATCCTTCCAAGAGAAAAAAATATTTCCAAGGCTCTTGACCTTGCTTTACATATTAGAGCACGATTTTGATATGGTTCCAACTCCGGAAAATTTATCAATAATGGAAGGTATCACGACCTCCAAAATGATGCGGCAAATTCCCTACGTAAGAGTAACAATGCCAAACCTAGATCGGGTCGCTTATATTTGCGACGAAGAAGGCAATGCCAGTTATTTTTTTGATATTGAAAAACTCAATGAATCAAAGATAAACTTGAACGAATTGGATTTATGTGATAAAGAACAAAAAAATTTAATTATTTCAGAATATCCTGGCATAGGAATTAGGTTGATACAAACAGAAGGCTGGAGAGACAATGTTGTCTCTATATTAGAGAAATCAATTCCGGAGAAGCAAAAAGAAGAAGGGAAAAACGAAGAGACAAATAAGAAATCTGAATTTGAGAAGAAGGAGAAAAAAGTTTTTTTACTTTTTGGAGATTTTAAAAACGAGGTACTGAATTTATATTCAGGAGAAAGAAATATAGAAAAGTGGTATTGGAAAGAGCGGAAAAATCATCTTAATTGGCCTTCTCACCCATATATAATATATAAAAATGATGGGTGGATTGGTTGGTCAGAATTGGTAAACAAAGAAAATATGTTTAAAAAACTAAATTTACTTTTTGAAGATTTTAAAGAAGAGGTTAAAAACCTATATCCAGGTTTTGGAGACATAGAAAAGTGGTATTGGAAAGAGCGGAAAAATCATCTTAATTGGCCTTCTGCTCCTTATAAAAAATATAAAAACATGGGCTGGAATAGTTGGACAGCATTAGTG
>CAYQKC010000006.1:0-21729 GCA_964418145.1 uncultured Candidatus Saccharibacteria bacterium | reverse complement strand
CTCAAAACCACCAAAGGGATTGAAAGAAATCTTTTTGCCAAAAAATTTCTTTCAAACATCTTTTATTCCCCCGAAAGCATTAAAATCCGCTTCATTTCGCGCCAGAGCGAGGGCGTTGCCCTCGCGAAAGCGAGCCCAGCCCCGCCATTGGCGGGGCTGGGCGAGCGAATACCCTCATCTTCAAAAAATGAGTTCGTATCTAATTTAATGGCTCCGGGGGTAGGGATCGAACCTACGACCAATCGCTTACACTTTATCCTCTATTACTAGAGGTATGGACTATATTATCTCCATGTTCTTCACTTGCGTTCAGAATTTAGGAGCAAGGCGCTTCGTCCGATATATATATATATATATCGGACTACTCTCATAAAGAGATAGTCTCTACACCTTCTCTAAAAAATAAATTTAGAACTTGGCTCGGGATTACCCCAAAGGGGCTTCCCCGAATTCACCTTGTTTTTCAGCCTAAGTTTTCTTAGGAAGCTGCGTAATAAATGTTGCACACAGGCGACCGCTCTACCGCTGAGCTACCCCGGAATGTTTTTATTTCAAAAAGAACTTATAACATCTTAACAAAAAACAGATAAAAAACAAGCTAGAAAAAACGGCAAGCGTACTTCCCCTTCTTTCATTAACCACCTACCATCGATTGCTGTATAAACTCGTTCACTTTCTTAGGATAGCTTGAGCCAAGACAGCCGTATGGATTAAAATGATCGAAAACGCAAACTTTAATTGCAGAGTTTGATAAAACCTCAATGGCTCCAGCCATAGTGGAATGATACAAATTGTGTGTAGAATTCTTTTTAAAGTCTATGCCGTGAAGGTTAAATATCAAAACATTCACGCCTTTAAAAGAATTTATTAGTTCTTCTTTAAAGGCTCCCGGAGATTCAATTTCTTTCTTATTTTTTATATCATCAACGGAAAATTCTCCATTCAATGTTTTATAAGTACGTATCCTATCCAGAAGCTTGGACGGAATTCGCTAATAATTGATTTGGCGTTTTTAAGTTTAAGCTTAAGTGCAGCCTCTAGTAATTGTAGTATTGCAAATATTTTTTAAGTTCGCAATTGATTCTTTCTACATCATTTGAAAACCGATCTAAACATTCTTCCTGTATAGTCCGGTTCACCCTTTCAATATGGGCATTGTCGTTCGGTTTGGCCAGGTACGAATATCTTTTCACTTTCCATACTGATCGAGCCATTCCAAATATCACAAACACTTGTGATGGTCATTTTTCCCATATCAAGGATATCCTTTCCATTCATCGGGGGATGGCCATCCCCTTTAAAAGAAAAGTGCTGGATGCTATTCTACTTGAGTCCACAATTGCTCCGAAATCAAAGAAAGAAGACAAAGAAAAACGTGACTAGAAAAGCCACGTTTTTTGGTATTGTGCCTTATAAAAAAATATACGCTAATATAATAATTATATTCACCCCTAGATACACTCTTGTAAAGCCTTTCATTAAAGGCTTTACAAGAAATGATGGTTCTTCTGGGTGATACTTAAAAAGTACTAAAAGTACCACCACAGAGAAAAGAAAAACGAAACCAAAAAAAACAAAAACCAAAAGTTCCATTAAATCTTGTTGTGACATTTTAAACTCCTTTGTTTTTCTGTTATCATTATAACATAATATAGATTTTTCACAATACTTGACAAATTATTTTGAATATGCTAGACTGTAAAAAACAAATGTAAGGAGGCCAGTTGTGTTTACTTTAACTAGTTTTTTTATCGGATTTTTATATTTAACTGTTTTTTTTGTTGTTTTGGCGGTGCTGGAAAAAATTTTTAAAAACAACAACCAGTTCAAAAAAGTTTTGAACTGGTTCGAAAAATTATAAAAATCGGGCGAGGAACTTTGTTCCCGCCCTTTTTGCTTTCTAAACTTTTTTCTTCCATTCTTCATCCTGGCGGACAAGGAGTTTTGATTTATTCTCTTGATCAAGAAGTATCGCTTCCACTATCCTCTCCATACGCACACCTTGGGAACCTTTAATAAGGACTAGATCTCCGACCCCGACAAAACTTTTTAAGAATTCCCCCGCTTCTTTGGACTTTGCAAACTCAAAAATATTTTTCTTGGCCATTTTTTTCTCTACCGCTCCTTCTTTTATCTTTTCCGACCTGGGCCCCACAGTAACCAAAATATCCGCATTCTCCTTTGCTATTTCGCCAATACGTTTATGTGCTTCTTCGGTCATCTTGCCAAGTTCAAGCATATCGCCCAAAACAGCAATCTTGCGACCGGAATTTTTTACTTCTTTTAAGGTTTTAAGAGCTGATTCACAAGCAAAGGGCGAAGAGTTGTAAGTGTCATCAATAATAAGCGAACCATTGATGCCTTGAAGCAATCGCATCCTGCCCGGAGGAACGCTATAATTTTTTAATTTGCCTATGGCTTCAATAATGTTTAATTTGAGTCCGGAGACAAGGGCAAGCGAAGCGAGCGATGCATAGACATGATTCTTGCCAAACACTCCTTCGATTTCAACTGGCAGGCTTCTATCGTCTTCGTCGATTCTAAAAATGAACCCTTCCGGCACGCCCGAATCGGAATAAGAAATATTTTCGGCGGAAGCCCTAATGTCCGAACCTTCGCTAAAACCGAAGGTAACAATGCGATTTTTTGTCTTTTCTCGCATTCCCATTATAGCTTCATCATCATGGTTCAAAACAAGTATGCCGTCTTTTTTTAAGGTCTTGATAAGCCGGCTTTTTTCTTCTATCAGATGTTTGCGGGAATTAAAAAATTCTATGTGTACCGGCGTCTCACCTATCGCCGTTTCTATCACGGCATCAGTCCTGAGCCAAGAAGCGGTCTTCCTCATATCGTCCGGTTTGCTGATCCCGATTTCAAGCACCAACCATTTTGGATATTTATGCGGGGCAATTATGAGCCAAAATCCCTTCAGTATATTTTCCAACCAGACTAGCGGATTATTCCAACCGTTTTGCAAACCTAAAATGGTGAGCGGAAGGCCTATTTCACTGTTAAAACTTTTCTCGCTTTTTCTCACATAGGAAACTCCGGAGATGACCGCATAAACGGCATCCTTGGTAGAGGTCTTGCCGACAGATCCGGTGATAGCGACAATTTTCGGCTTGTATTTTAAGAGCACCAGTTTTGATTCTGCGCGCAATATGTATGTGATTATTTTTTTGAAGGTTGACTTCATCCCGTTAGAAACAGGTCGCGGTCAATAATAATTTAGTTCATCCCCTTGTTAAAAATTGCGACCGCGGTTTCTAACGGGATTCATGTCCTACCGATCCGGCGGAACTTCATAATAGCTTATCAAAAATTTTACAATGCTCATAAAAGGATCCGCCCAGGTCTGTACAGCATACGGCACGCCTTTGGGATTGACGGCATAGAGAAAAATTATAAATTTTGGGTCGTAAGCCGGAAAATATCCGAAAAACGAGTGCGTGTACCTATTTTCATAATATCCTCCATTTGCATTATTCGCAACTTGCGCTGTCCCTGTTTTTACTGCTACACTATAATGGTCAAGTTTTGCTTTTCCCCCTTCCACTCTTTTATCCATCACATTCACAAGCATTCTGGTAATTTCTTCAGCGGTAGCTTTAGTAAATTTTACCGGTTTAGTATCATAAGTAATATTCTTTTCCAGTCCTGTATTGTATTTTATTTTCTTCGCAATATGCGGTACGACCAAATAGCCCCCGTTTGCTATTGAAGCGAGCGCTCGGATCATTTCCATGGGGGTAAGAGCGATACCTTGCCCGAAAGCGGCATTTGCGTATTCTATATCTCTGGGACTGGTTAAAATATTTGAAACGAGACCGCTCGTTTCATTTGGCAAATCAACTCCAGTTTTATCTTTTATCCCGTAAGAAAGCATATAATTGCGCAGATTTTCTTTGCCGAGTTTCCTATAAACAAATACCATACCGGTGTTGAGCGATTGGCTCAACACTTCCTGCATATTTACTACTCCTCGGCCCCTTTTATCAAAGTTATAGATCTGCTTATCCCCCACTATCTCAAAACCTTTGTCATTATAAGTCGTATCTGTGGTAACTACTCCCGTATCAATACCGGCTGCCATAACGAGCGGCTTTACAACTGAACCGAACTCAAGCACATTTTCCACGAGGGGGTTCGCAAAGACTGAAGGATTTTTAACTTTTTCGAAATTATTCGGATCAAAATCTGGCTTGCTCGCAAGCGCATAAATAGATCCGTCCATCGGGTTCATAATTATCCCGCCGATTGAATCCACTTGATATTTTTCCTTCACGTCGGAAAGCGTTTTTTCCAAAAAACTCTGCACCGAAGGATCGATAGAAGTCACGATATCCCCTTCTTGGTCTCCGCTTTTTAAAAAAGTATCATTGATGTTTGAAAAAACTTCCGCAAAAAAGTTTACATATGGGCTATCTTTGTTCCTTGAGAGACTGTCTTCATATTGCCTTTCAAGCCCGTAACGCCCGGCCAGATCATCGCCTTTATAAGCTACAAAACCCAAGGTCTGCGAAGCGAGACTTCCACCCGGGTAAAAACGCCATTTTTCTTTGAAAATGGAAACATTTGGAATATTGAGAGCTGAAATTCGGTCGGCTTGATCTTTAGTCAATCTGTCGGCTATTTCTTCGTACGGATCATTTTGTTTGTCGGCCTTTGCCATAAATTCCGCTCGATCCAGCGGAATTATTTTAGAGAGTCTTCCGTAAACTTTTTCTTTATCGGAGAGTTTTTCTGGATTGATCGCAATTTTATAGCCCGTGTTTTGCATTGCCGCCGAAACCAAGCCGTTCTTACCGGAAAAATAAATGGTTCCGCGCTCAAAAATATTTGAAGATGGGGTTGCATATTGACGGTCTGCGCGTTCGGAATAAGTGTCGCCCTTTACCACTTGAAGCAGAAAAAGTTTTCCCATCAGGGCAAAAGCAAAAACCGCGATACAGAAAAATATTATCCTGCCTCTTGTGAGAAAATTAGATTTCATTCTTAGCCATACTTATACTTCCAAGAGGTTTGCGCACAGCAAACTTTGTTTTGGTTTCTTTAAAACCAAGCGAGTAGGCTAAATTAAGGTCTATTTTTTGCGATATAGACAGATACTGCAGTTCCAAATCTCCGACTTCATTCGATAAAGTATGCGTTTTTGATTCTATGGATTTTCGTTCAACGATATTGAAAACCATATTCCCTAAGGCAAGCACGTAAACTAAAGCCAGCGCAAAAATAGTAAAGAGCATCGAGTGCAGGATTTTTCTATGCAAATTACCATTGTCGACTATTATTACATTATTTGTATAACTTTTTAGTTTTAAACTGGCTTGCTTCATATCTTTTGTAAAACTCTTAATTTTGCGCTACGCGACCTCGGGTTTTCTTTTATTTCTTCTCTTTTGACTGTAATCGGCTTTTTATTTATTAAAATCGCTTTTTTCTCTTTTACTTTTTCCTTATAAAATCTCTTGACGATCCTGTCCTCTAAACTATGAAATGAAATCACTGCCATTCTGCCTCTTTTATCAAGCGCCTCAAAACCTTTTTTTAATCCTTCTGTCAAAGCCCCTAATTCGTCATTCACCGCTATCCGCAAAGCCTGAAAAGTTTTGGTGGCAAAATGGATTTTCTTCTTTTGGTAAGGGAGAGGGACGCTTTTCCTGATAATCTCCGCCAATTCTTTCGTGGTCTTTATCTTTTTCGCTTTCCTTGCCTCGCTTATACCGCGCGCTATTTTCTTTGCAAATTTCTCTTCCCCATAGCCGTAAATGATTTTGGCCAGGTTTTCCTCGCTCCATTCATTTACAATATCTTCGGCCGTTAAATCTTCCGAAGAAGGATTCTCTTTTATGGTCATCAAGAGCGGTTCGTCTTTCATAAAAGAAAATCCTCGTCCGGAATCCTCCAATTGATCCGAAGAAAGTCCAAGATCAAAAATAATTCCATCAAACTTTTTTGACAAAACCCCTGCTTTATCAAGGTCCCTGAAATTCAAATTGTAAAAAATAATTCTTTTATCTAAAATATTTTTAGAAACACTTTTATCCTGATCAAGCGCGATTATTCTTACTTCTTTATGTTTCTTCAAAATCTCCCGACTGTGTCCCCCGCCTCCGAAAGTACAGTCTAGAATCAAAGAATCATTTTTGAGATTAAGTCCTTCAATTATTTCATTTAAAAGAACACTCTTGTGCACACTCATCTCACTTCTCGTCCGCCAATTTTTCTGCTAATTCGCTTGATTGTTTTTCGGCCATATCTCTGTATTCTGTCCAAGCTTTGTCGTTCCAGATTTCTACCCTGTCCTCTATTCCGATGATCGCCGCTTTATTCGAAAGCTTCGCCTTATCTTTCAAAAAATCCGGAATCAAGACTCTCCCGATCGAATCGAGTTCCGTCTCGACTGCCCGGCCGAACATAAATCGATTGAAACTTCTTTTGTCCGCTTTTAAGAAAGATAAGCTGGAATCGGAATTGGAAAGTTTTTTTGAAACTTTTTCCCATTCGGATATTTTGAAAACGAACAAACATTGATCAAGCCCCGGCGTGATGATCACCTTTTTACCGAGCTCTTTGCGGAACTTTGCCGGCAAAGAAACCCTGTTCTTGTCATCAATTGTGTGTATATACTCGCCAATTAACATGATCTTGATTTTTCCCACTTTTTCCCACTTGATATATATTGTAAATCACCTCCCTCCATAACGCAAAACGCCCCCTGTGGATAACTAAAGGGAGCAAAATTTGACAAAATTTTTAAATAGTTTAATTTAATAAATAAGTTGTTCTTTTGGAGAAAAATTATAAAACCCGCTAGCACTTGGGCGTACAAGCTGAGTATTAGACCTCCCAGGGTTTTATGAGGATCCACAGATCCTCTCCACAGATTAAGAACAACCCACCCCAACTTCTTAGGTTGGGGTTCTCTTTTTTATGAGTAATTTTTATTCTTCTTTTTTTGGTCTCATTAGCGGGAAAAATTGGGTTTCGCGGATAGGCTTGTCGGCTAGGAAAGCAAAAAGCATTTCGCCGAAGCCGAATCCGCAAGTCGGGGGCATACCGTATTCAAGCATCTCCACAAATTCCATATCCGGCATCATCGCTTCTTTATCTCCCGCTTGGAGAAGCTCTTGCTGGGATTGGAACCTCTCAGCTTGATCCATAGGATCATTTAATTCCGAAAAGCCATTGCCTACTTCCGTACCGGCGATAATCACATTGAACCTCTCGGTGAGTTCCGGATTTTCCGGTATTGATTTGGAAAGCGGAGAAACGAGTTTCGGGTGCCCGGTCAAAAAAACCGGCCCGGAAATCTTTTTTCGGCAGTATTTCCAAAGAGTATCCACCAATCTTTCCATATTATCTCCTTCATACTCGACTTTAAGCTCCACTAATTTCTTTTTTACTTCTTCATAAGTGGTATAAAGTACGTCTATACCTATCTCTTTTTTGATAGTCTCACGGTAATCGATCCTCTCCCATTTTCCAGCAAAATCAAATTTATGCCCGCGGGTTTCAAAAGCGGTCTTGCCAAAAACTTCCAAGGCAATTTTTTTATAAAGCTCTTCCACCAACTGCATCCCATCTTTGTAATTTGCATAAGCCCAATAAAATTCCAAATTGGTAAATTCTTGCAGGTGATTCGCGTCTGTTCCTTCGTTCCTGTAGGCCCGCCCGATTTCAAAAGTTTTTTCAAAACCACCTGCCATTAATCGCTTTTGCCAAAGCTCGCCGATAGAGATGCGCAGATACAAAGGGAGTTTAAAATCTTCGTTGTAAGTTTTGAAAGGCGTCGCTTCCGCTCCACCAGTCGTTACCTCTAAGGTCGGGGTTTCCACTTCTAAAAATCCATGCTCTTTCATAAAATTTCGGGCAGTCTCCCAGAATTTGCTTTTCTTTACGAGCAGGTCTTTCATCTCCGGATCCATAAGGATATCCAAGTATCTTTTTCTGAAACGCTCTTCTATGTCTTGAAGCCCGTGCCATTTTTCCGGCAGAGGAAGCAAGCTTTTAGAAAGCATATTCCAATCGGACGTCTCAATTGTTTTTTCTCCTCTCTTTGTGATGAAAAAAGTCCCGGAAACTTCTATAAAATCCCCAATATCCGCCGCTTCAGCAAACAAATCAAATTTCTCCCCACTTAGAACATTTTTTTTAAGAAGCGCTTGAAAAGACGCGGTGCCGTCGTAAAGAGTGATAAAGACTATTGCCCCTTGCCCGCGCAAAGACATAATCCTGCCGGCGAGCCATTTAGAGCTTTTTGATTTTTCCAATATTTCAAATTGGTTTATCGCTTCTTTTAGAGAAAGTTCTCGATGAGAAAAAGCCGGATAAGGGTTTATGCCTCTCTCTTTAAGAAGCTTCAATTTTTTTATCCTGGTGTCTTTTATCTCGTCTATTTGGGACATTTATGATACGTCTGTGATCTTATAACGCGCTTCGCCTGCTGGAGTTTCAAAAGCGACTTCTTCACCTTTTTTTCTACCGAAAAGGGCCTTACCGAAAGGAGAAAGGTTGGAGATCTTGCCGGAGGGCATATCCGCTTCTTCAGACCCGACTATTTCATAATTTCTCTCTTCATTTTCTCCGTTTTTCAGAACGGATACTTTTGATCCGATTTCTATGATATCTCCGCCTCCGCCCGAAACGACTTCGGTAGAGCTTAAAATCTGTTCAATGCGCCCGATACGCTCTTCAAGCTTAGCTTGCTCTTCCCGGGCATGGTGATATTCGGCGTTTTCCGATAAATCGCCCAAGGATTTCGCATAAGCGAGTGCGTCTAAAATTTCTTTTCTTTTCGAGCCTTTTAAATCTTTTAATTCAAGCTCAAGGGCTTTCTTTTTTCCCTCTGTAATATAATTTCCGCCCTGTTTCATAAACCAATCTTATCCTCTTTTTGCAAAAAAGTCCACTATGTGATATCCTAGCCCAATATGGCAAAAGTAGTAATTGAAGTGAATAGAAATCTTTCCGAAAACAGCATGGGTGTCCTACGGCGTTTTTCCCGCAAAATTCAGGAATCAAACATCATCCAAAAAGTGAAAGGTTCCAGGTATAATAAAAGGAAAGGGTCAAAATTGACTGTTAAAAAAAGTGCGTTGAAAAAGCTGGAGCGCAGAAAAGAAATTGAAAAACTCCGCAAACTAGGCAAAGTAAAATAGCCTTTATGGAAGAAAAACTTTCCGTGGTAAATAAAACCAAAAGCAAGATGCCGATCTTGCCAATTTCCAGCATCAAAAAAGAAATTTTAGGCAAAGATTATTCTCTTTCCGTCGCCTATGTGCCGCTAAAAACTTCCCGAATTATAAACAAAGCCTATCGAAGCAAAGACCGGCCGACCAATGTGCTTTCCTTTCCTTTTGATAAAAAGTCCGGGGAACTCGTCCTCTGCCCTGGCTTAATAAGGAAAGAGACGGCAAAATTCGGGCGGAATTTCCGCGAACTCTTAGGCTTCTTAGTTATCCACGGCATGCTCCACTTGAAAGGAATGCGACATAGTAGTAAAATGGAGAGAGCAGAGATAATATATGATCAGAAATATTTCGGTGGGAATTGACGTAGGATCCGCCACGACGAGAGTAGTGGTCGGAGAATTTCTAAAGGGAGAAAAAAATCCTAAGATAGTTGGAGTAGGCGAAGCTCCTTCAAAAGGCTTGCGCCACGGATATGTCACAAATATCACCGATGCGGCAGTCTCGCTTCAAAACGCTATTTCTATAGCGGAGAAAAATTCCGGCATTAAAATCAAGCGCGCTTTTATCTCTATCGGCGGAGCAACCTTGCGCGGAGACATCTCTGTCGGAGTGGGCATCGTCTCCAAAGCGGACGGCGAAGTGACGGTACTTGATATAAACAAAGCTTTGGAAGACTCCGAAGAGAATCTGAATTTGAATAATAGAAAAATCATCAAAGTCTTCCCTCTCTCTTTTAAATTGGACAGTAAAGAAATAATGGGCCGGCCGGAAGGCATGCGCGGGACCAAGCTTGAAGTCAGAGCTCTCTTCTTGTCGATTTCTAATTCGCATTTTGAAGACTTGATGGAAGTAATATCTCTTGCAGGCGTAGATCCTATAGATGTTATCGCCGAAGGAGAAGCGGAGAGCCGCATCGCCCTTTCTGAAAAACAAAAAATCGTCGGTTGCGCCTTGGTGGATATAGGCTCGGAGACGACTTCCCTCTCTGTTTTTGAGAATGGCACTATATCTTCTATGCAAACTTTTTCCATCGGTGGAGAGGATATCACCAATGATATCGCTCTCGGCATGAAAACTTCCCTGGAATCCGCGGATAAAATGAAACTTGGATCTTCAAATGAAGAATTTTCAAAAAAGAAACTGGATGAAATTATCGAAGCGCGCTTCTCGGACATCTTTGAACTCATAGAAAACCATTTAAAGAAAATAAAAAGAAACGAACTCCTGCCGGCAGGCATCGTTTTTGTTGGTGGAAGCTCTAATGCTCCGCTCCTTTCCAATTTTGCCAAAAATGCCCTGAAACTCCCCGCCCGCATCGGCGAAACGGAAATCTTCGGCAATGTAAAAACAAAACTGCGCGATCCGGCGTGGTTTACCGCGCTCGGCCTCATAGTGCCGGATAATGACGGGGATTATTACTCCGACAATTCCTCTTTTAAAAATATCCTGAAGAGTTTGAAAGGCATACTAAAATCGAACATCAAACAATTGATGCCCTAGAGAGCGCTTCAGTCCTATCCTTTTTGAGGACTAGCCAAAATATATTTTTCTGCTATTATGAGGAATATAAAAAGCCGATTTTTTATTAATTTAAATTTTTAAAACCGCCTCGGCGGAATAAGCTAAAATATGCCTAAATTAAACCCTGGAATAGAGAGCTTCGCTCGTATTATGGTCATCGGAGTTGGAGGTTCCGGCAAAAATGCCATCAATCATATGATCGATTCCAAAGTTAAAGGAGTATCCTTCATCTGTATGAATACGGATACGCAGGACCTGCATCATTCTTTGGCTGAGAAGAAGATCCACATTGGCAAGAACTTGACTAAGGGCCTGGGAGCCGGAATGAACCCGGAAATCGGCAAGAAAGCCGCCGAGGAAAATAAATCCGAAATTCAAGATACTTTAAAGGGCGCGGATATGGTTTTCATCGCTTGCGGAATGGGCGGAGGCACCGGTACAGGAGCCGCCCCGATCGTAGCTCGTTCTGCCAAAGAGCAAGGCATACTGACTGTGGCCGTTGTTACCAAGCCATTCTTCTTTGAAGGAAACCAAAGAATGAAAATCGCCGAGAAAGGCATAGAGGAACTTTCCAAGGAGGTGGATGCGGTCATTGTAATTCCAAACGATAAACTTCTGCAGCTTTCAGACAAAACTACAAATTTCAGAGACGCTTTTGCGAGTTGCGACAATGTCCTCCGCCAGGCAGTAGAAGGAATTTCCGACCTTATTACTACCCCGGGCATCATTAATGTGGATTTTGCGGATATTCGAGCGATTATGGCGGATGCCGGCAGCGCCTTGATGGGTATAGGCCTTGCTTCTGGAGACGGACGCGCAGCCAAAGCGGCACTCCAAGCCATCAATTCCCCTCTCCTTGAAATTTCTATCAATGGCGCCAAAGGAGTCCTCTTTGCCATTTCCGGCGGAGATGATGTCACTATCCACGAAATCCAAGAAGCGGCCAAGATTATTACCGAATCAATTGATAAAGACGCAAAAGTCATCTTCGGCACTATCCACGACGAAAAATTGAAGAAGGGCGAACTCAAAGTGACTGTTATCGCTACGAATTTTATGGGCGAGATGCCGCGCAAAAACCTCTTTACCGGAACCAATGTGCTCTCTCAAGCTATCCTGAAAGAAGAAAATGCCGAAAAAGCGGTAAAAGAAATCCATAATACGATAAAGAGTTCCGCGGGCGCCGGCAATGGCAACAGCGAATTCTTCAAAAAAATAGAAAAGAAAAGCGAGCCGGAAGAGATTATTATAGAAGACGATACCGATGACTGGAGCGCTATCCCGGCATTTTTGAGAAGGAAAAAAAATTAGGCTTGACACGTTTGCTATAATAAAAAGATGACATACGATTTAATCATTATCGGCGGAGGACCGGCCGGAAGTGCCGCAGCCGTTTACGCCTCGCGCAAAAGACTCAAAACCCTTTTTATAACTGCCGAATGGGGTGGACAGTCTATCGTTTCCGAACAAATCTTTAATTGGATAGGTTCCCCTTCCATTTCCGGGCAAGAACTGGCGGATAATTTTAAAAAGCATGTGATGGCCAATGTAGGCGAAAGCTTGGAAGTAAAAGAAGGCGCCCGAGTGCAGAATATTTCCAAGGAAGGAGAAAATTTTAAAATTTCAACGGATGATAACCAAGCATTCTTGACTAAGACAATTCTCACCGCCACGGGCAGCAGTCGAAAAAAATTACCGGCTCTAAATGCCGATCGTTTAGAGCATAAAGGCCTCACCTACTGTGCTTCCTGCGACGGGCCTCTTTTTGCCGATCAAGATGTGGCAGTCATCGGCGGAGGCAACGCCGCTTTTGAGAGCGCTTCGCAACTTCTCGCCTACTGTAAGTCCGTCACCCTGATAAACCACAGCGAAAAATTCAGAGCCGATGAAATAACCGTCGAAAAAGTTTCTAAAAATCCAAAATTAAAAATAATAAAAAACGCCGAAATCTTGGAGGTGAAAGGCGATAAGTTTGTAGAAGGACTTGTCTATAAAGACAAAACATCCGGCGTATTAACCGAACTTCCTGTAACGGGTATCTTCGTGGAAATCGGGCAGATTCCGAGCACTTCTTTCCTAAAAGGCGTCGCAGAGCTTGACCAGATAGGCAGAGTAATCATTGACCCTAGAAACCAAAAGACCAAAACTCCGGGCATCTGGGCTGCCGGAGATTGCACAGATGTCCTCTATCATCAAAACAACATCGCGGCCGGCGACGCCGTCCGAGCGTTAGAAGATATATATCTCTATATCCACACCAGATAGACTTTTCCCCAAAAAGTGCTATAATAAAATAGAAATAAAATAATTGTTATTTGGAAACAATTTCGGAGGAAATATGTCGCCCGTGGAAGTAATAAATGGAAGGGTAACTACCAATGGTAGCCCTTCGACCACAAAAGTCTTTTTTTTGACTATAGTGAAAAATTATTTTTTTACTATAATAATTTCCTTTGTTTTAATAAGTTTGTTTTTTTCTTTTTTTGACAATAACAAAAACACAGCAACAAAAATCATATTACTGTTCGTTGTTTTTTTGTTCGTTATTTTAAAAAAATTTTTAAAAGGGAGGAAAAATTGAAAAAAACTGACATATTTGTTTTCATTTCACTCCCGGCTATACCATTACTATCTTTTACTGGTTACGTATGGATAGCCGTTCCCCTCCTAGCTGTTGTTTTAATCGTGCTAGAGGGGAAACACAAATATTTCAATAATAAAAAGTCCAATCGTCAATAAAACGGTTGGGCTTTTTAGCTTTTTATCCCTTCCCTTTGTAATAGAAACAAAAAATGTTATAGTGATAGATATTTTGTTTTTATGGCCCTATCGTCTAACGGTTAGGACATCGGCTTTTCAAGCCGGTAATCCGGGTTCGATTCCCGGTAGGGTCACAACTCTCTGAGAATCTGCATAAACCATGGAGGGTTGGCAGAGTGGTCGAATGCACCGGTTTCGAAAACCGGAATCCCCGCAAGGGGATCACAGGTTCAAATCCTGTACCCTCCGCCAATTGGAAAATGTGTTTGTTGGCTCGCCCGCTACGCGGGCTCGCCAGCCGTTTTTAGGCGCAAAATTGAATTTTTTGTCTTTGTTTTGCGAAGCAAAACGCCAGAAGCGGGCTTTTTAAATTTTTATTGATTAAATTCATTTTATTTGGTAAAGTTATAGTAGTAAAACTTATTCTCTATCTATACTAGTATAATTATACTATGAAGTCAAAAGAATTACCAACAATAGCAAGGAACATCAAAAAATACAGAGAGAAACTCGGGATTTCACAAGACAAGCTCTCTAAGTTAGCGGATATTGCCTATAACGTGATTATTAAAATTGAATCCGGCGCAACGCCGAATCCAACAATTGAAACTATGGCAAAAATCGCCAAGGGATTAGGTGTTTCAATTGATGATTTAATGAAATAATTTTTATGACAAAAATTGTAATAGCACAAAATTTAGGTTTGAACAAAGAAGAGAAAAACCGACTAAATAAACTTGGTGATGTTAAATATTATGATGATTTAGCTAAAACTCCCGAGGAGTGGCTAGAAAGATGTAAAAGTGCCGATGTAATTTGTACTGGTAAATTTGGACTTAAACAAAAAATTTACGATTTAGAAAACACTTTTTTCTCGCTTCCTTTCGTTGGTACAGGATTTTTAGACCTCGCCAAGCTTAAAGAAAAAAATATAAAAGTTTCGAGATGCCCGGGCTGTAATAAAGAAGCTGTAAGTGAATGGATAGTCGGAATGATAATAAATCTGTTTAGAGAGCTTCCGTCTTATATAAATGTTTTAGATTTAAATATCAGAAGGCCGGAGGCGTCTAAAGGTTTGGCCGGTAAAAATATTACTATTCTAGGAAAAGGTAATATTGGTTCGCGAGTAGGAAGAATATGTGAGGCGTTTGAAATGAATGTAAAATATTTTCTTCGTGGTGATAATTTGATTGATCCTATAAAAGAGGCCGATGTTGTGGTGGACGCTTTAAGTCTAAATGAAAGCACAAAAGGATTATTGGACAAAAATTTCTTTTTTTCTTTCAAAAAAGGATCATTTTTTATCACGGTTACAAGTTCTGAGATTTGGGATGTTGAGGCCATATTAGAGGCTCTTGATAAAGGGATTCTCGCTGGTATGGCTAATGATTGTGGCTCTGTTCAATTTGGAGATGTGAAAGACCCTTTCTTTGTGAAGATGGCCCAACATCCAAAAGTATTAGCTACTCCGCATATAGCGCACAATACCGATGTAACCGACAGAAAAGGTAATAAAATGATGATAGATAATATTGAAGCTTATTTGAGTGGAAAGCCAATCAATTTGATTTGAAAAGAATTTGCTGCCAAAGAGTAAAATCAGTTATGATTTTACTTGCGGGCTAACGTCCGCGAAAAACTTGAAATCGTCCTTTTCGCTTCCGCTTCAAGGCGAGGCGGGCGGAAGGGGGGTTCGGGGGGAATTCCGCCCGCCGAGCCAATCGCGCGCAAAATCAGTTCGGATTTTTTCAAATACACACCGCCAATTAGGAAATGAACTCGTAAAAATAGGCAAAAAGTGCTAATATATCCCCTAGCCCTTTGGGCTTCTTTTTATGAAAGAAAATACAAAAGTATTGATCTTAGCAGCCGGAAAAGGAAAAAGAATGCAGACTGACCTTCCGAAAGTCTTGGTGCCTCTTCAGGGGAAACCGATGCTTTTTCACGTGCTTTCGGCTGTGCATAAAGCTTTCAAGGAAAAACCTGTTGCCATAGTCGGCCACAGGGCGGAAATGGTAAAAAAGGAGACGGCCGGCTTGTGCAATTACGCCTTGCAGAAAGAACAGCTCGGCACCGGGCACGCCGTTTCTTGCGCCAAAAAAATCTCCGGTCCTGCACCCCACATCATGGTGCTCTCCGGAGACCAACCTTTTATAACCCACAAAACTCTGAAAAAGTTGATGGCTAAACACTTGAAATCCGGCGCAAAAATAACTTTTGCCACTGCTCTGCTTCCTGATTTCAAAGATTGGAGAAAAGCATTCACCGGCTTCGGCAGAATCCTGCGCAAGAATGGAAAAATAGAAGGGATCAAGGAATATAAAGACGCAAATGACAGTGAGAAAAAAGTGCGCGAGGTAAACGCCGGATGTTATGTTTTTGAAGCCAAATGGCTCTGGCAGAATTTAAAAAAAATAAAAAACCATAATGCCCAAGGCGAGTATTATCTTACCGACCTTTTCCATATCGCTTTTAAGGAAAAAGAAAAAGTGGAATCGGTGCGCATCAGCCCGCACGAGGCCTTGGGGGCAAACTCAAAAGAAGAACTTGAAGTTTTGGAAAAAATAAGGATATAATAAATACAATCTGCGCGGTTAGCTCAGCTGGTAGAGCGACCCCTTGACGTGGGGTAGGCCAGGGGTTCGAGTCCCTTACCGCGCACTATGATATTGCTTTCTATTGAAACAAGTTGCGACGACACGGCCATAAGCGTGCTAAAGTGCAAGGGCGGAATAAAAAACGCCTCTTTTCGCGTACTTGCCAACGCTTCCAACTCGCAGATAAAAATCCACGCAAAATATGGCGGGGTCTTCCCTTCTTTAGCCAAACGCGAACACATTGAAAATTTGCCAATACTTTTGGAAGAAGTTTTGAAGAAGGCGGGGTTTGGTGACCAGGTCGCCAAGCACGCTTGGCGACCTGGTCACCAAATAAACCTTATTGCCGTCACTTATGGCCCTGGGCTCGAACCGTCGCTTTGGGCTGGAATAACTCTTGCCAAAGAACTAGGAGAAAAATGGAAAATCCCTATAATGCCGGTAAATCATATGGAGGGGCATATTTTATCGGTTTTTGGAAAAGATAAGGGCAAATTTGCTCTTAAAAAAATAAAAACTCCCGCGCTTTCCCTCTTGGTTTCAGGCGGACATACCGAGCTGGTGCTTTCCAAAAAATGGATGCAGTATGAGGTTATCGGAAAAACTTTGGATGATGCCGCAGGCGAAGCTTACGACAAAGTCGCCCGGATGCTCGGGCTCGAATATCCCGGCGGGCCGAAAATTTCAAAATTGGCGGAGATTTATAGAAAAAACAAAACATTGCACGAGGGAAACATTGCGCAGCGCGACGGCGCGAGCATAGCAATTCGCCAGCAGGCAAATATGCGTGTTGAGTCCGGGCAATGTTTTGCTTTTTCTTTTCCTCGCCCTATGATTCACAGCAAAAATTTAGACTTTTCTTTTTCCGGACTAAAGACTGCCGTTTTATACGCAATCAAAAAAATAGGCAAACTCGACGAAAATAAAAAAAGGGAAATCGCTTTGGAGTTTGAAAATGCGGTCATTGAAACTTTGGTTTACAAAACAAAAAAAGCCTTGGAATCCCATAAAGCCAAAACTCTGATCATAGGCGGAGGCGTAGCCTCTAATACGCATCTGCGGAGAGAAATGAAAAAGCTGAAAAACAAAAATCTTTCTGTTTATTTTCCTAAAAAAGATCTCTCCGGAGACAATTCCATTATGATCGGCATAGCCGGTTATTTGCGGTTCTTGAAAAACAAAAAAAAAGGAACGGCGCCAGAAAGTATAAAAGCGACCGGCAATTTAAGCTTTAAATAAAGAGTTTTTTATGCTATTATTTTCTTGATGGATGGAAAGCTGTTAAAACCCTATGACCCGAAAAATACCGAAGAGAGAATTTACAAGCTCTGGGAAGAGTCCGGTTTTTTTAATCCCGATGTATGCATAGAGAAAGGCATTACCTCTCAAAATGCCCCCCATTTTTCCATGGTCCTTCCCCCGCCGAACGTGACCGGCACTCTTCATACCGGCCACGCCCTTACTCTCATTATAGAAGATATCATGGTGCGTTTCGCTCGCATGCAAGGCAAACGCACTCTCTGGATCCCAGGCACGGATCATGCAGCTATTGCCACTCAGGCAAAAGTTGAAAAATTGCTCAGCAAAGAAGGTCTTAGGAAGACAGATTTAGGCAGAGAAAAATTCCTTAAAAAAGTTGAAGAATTTGCCAAAAACTCGCATGACATCATAGTAAGCCAAGCCAAAAAAATGGGGGCGACGCTGGACTGGTCGCGCGAGGCTTTTACTTTGGATGAAAAGAGGAATCTCGCCGTCCGTACCGCTTTCAAGGAAATGTATGATGACGGGCTCATTTACCGGGGATATCGCATAGTGAATTGGGATCCAAAAGGGCAAACAGTCATCTCGGACGATGAGATAATTTACGAAGAAAGGAAAGCCAAGCTTTATACTTTTAAATACGGGAAAGACTTCCCTATCCCGATATCTACCACGCGTCCGGAAACCAAAGTCGGAGATACGGCCGTGGCCGTTCATCCAGACGACAGCAGATACAAAAAATTCGTCGGCAAGGAATATGATGCCGTGTTTTGCGGAGTACCGATACATATAAAAATTATTGCCGATGCTTCGGTGGAAAAGGATTTCGGAACCGGCGCCTTAGGCGTCACCCCGGCGCACAGCCAGGCAGATTGGGAAATGGCAGAAAAGTATAAGCTTGAAATAAAACCGGTTATAAACGAATACGCAAAAATGACCGTCGGCGGGGAAAATCTAAAGGATAAAAAAACGGTTGAGGCCAGAGAAATAATTGTCGAGTGGTTAAAGAAAGAGGGCTTGCTCGTGAAAGAAGAAGAAATCAGCCAAAATATCTCAACCGCAGAACGCACAGGCGGAATAATAGAACCCTTGCCGAAACTGCAATGGTTTATAGACGTAAATAAAAAAATAACGCGCCGGGGAAATAAATCCCTAAAAGAGCTCATGTCAGAACCGGTGCAAGATGGCAAAATAAAAATTTTACCGAACCATTTTGAAAAAGTGTATTTTAACTGGATAGAAAATCTGCGCGATTGGTGCATTTCCCGCCAAATTTGGTATGGACACCAGATACCTGTATGGTACCCCAGAACCAAAGCAGAGCTTGGTACGGGGCAAGTGCCAGCGAGCAAAATTTACTGTGATATAAATCCGCCGAAAGATATAGAAAATTGGGTTCAGGATCCAGATACCCTTGATACTTGGTTTTCTTCGGGACTTTGGACTTTCAGCACGCTCGGCTGGCCCAACGATACGGCAGATTTGAAAAATTATCATCCGACAACAATGCTCGAAACCGGGCATGATTTAATATTTTTTTGGATCGCCAGAATGATACTGATGTCTCAATACCTTTTAGGTGAAATACCTTTTGAGAACGTATATTTCCATGGCATGGTGCGCACAGCTGACGGCAAAAAAATGTCAAAATCTCTAGGCGAGAAAGCGACAGATCCGCTTGATATTATAGAAAAATACAGCAATGACGCCCTGCGCATGGCAATGATCGTCGGCAATACTCCAGGCAACGATTTGAAATTGAATGAAAATGATATCCGCGGTTATGGAAAATTCACGAACAAAATCTGGAATGCTTCCAGATTCGTGCTTGAAAATATTATAGAAGGTTTGGACCCTAAAAACCTGCCGGGGCTCGATGAAGAAGATACGGCTTCAAAAAAAGAATTGGATGATTTCATAAAAGAAATTACCGGCGAGATGGAAAAATTCCGCCTCTCTATCGTAGCGGAAAAAATTTACCATCAATTCTGGCATGTTTTTGCGGATATGATAATAGAAAGATCAAAAAAGAAAATTAATGAAAATAAAAACAAAGATTCGGCCAAAGCTCTGCTTTATTTATACCTTTCTATACTTCTAAAGGCCCTACACCCTTTTGTGCCTTTTGTCACAGAAGAAATCTGGTCCATGTTTCCAGGTCGAAGGAACCTTTTGATGGTCGAAAAATGGCCTGCCTCCGCTAAAGCTCCGGCGGGCAAATCCAAATGATTAACGATCCAAAAATAATCAGCTTGGCAATCTTGGGAGGGCTCGTCCCTTCCCTCTTGTGGCTCTGGTTTTGGCTGAAAGAAGATAACCAAAGGCCGGAACCGAAAGGTCTCCTTGCCACGATTTTTGTTCTAGGAGCTTTGGCTGTTTTTTTGGTAATCCCGATAGAAAGGATCATCCAAAGCGCTATTTTCTCACCTTACCTGCAAACTTTCGGCTGGGCATCAGTTGAGGAAATTATAAAATTCCTAATCGTAGCCTTGCTTTTATATAAATCCGGCAAAATAGACGAACCCGTAGACTGGCCGATATTTCTCATAACCGGAGCCTTGGGCTTTGCCGCATTGGAAAACGCTTTATTCCTAGCTAAACCGCTTGCCTTAGACAACACCACTATAAGCTTGCTTACCGGGGAATTGCGTTTCTTGGGCTCCACGCTTCTCCATGCCGTTTCAAGCGCTATAATAGGAGTCTTTTTGGGACTTTCCTTTTTTATGGACAATCTCACCAAGAAAATCTACTTTTTAATAGGTATTTCCCTGGCTATCGCCTTGCATAGCGCCTTTAATTTTTTTATAATAAATGGAGACGGTAACAGCCTTTTTAAGATTATGGGGTTTTTGTGGGTCGTCACAATTATCGTTATGCTCGTTTTTGAAAAGTTGAGAAGGATGAGTATATAAAAATGAACTTTTAATATTTTTAATCTAAATGAATATGCAAAATAATAAAAAGAGGAGTTTCTTAGACAGGTTAACCGGCAGTATCCGAGTGGAAGAAGAGTATGACGAAGAAAAAAATTTGCCTGGGAGGAGAGAAGTAAAAAACGGGGGTAACGGCAACGGCTGGATGGAAGAAGAAAATGAAGAAATGGAGCTCACGGTGGATGTCTACCAAACGCCGACAGATATCGTGGTGCAGACAATGGTAGCCGGAGTGAAGCCGGATGATTTGGAGCTCACTATTTCGAGAGACATGGTCACTATCCGAGGCAAGAGGGAGGAAAATAGAAACATTGACGAAGAAAATTATTTTATGAAGGAGCTTTATTGGGGCAAGTTTTCAAGGACTATACTCCTCCCCCAAGAAGTTGAGCCGGAAGAAGTCGAAGCGGTAGAGAAACACGGATTGCTTACCATCAAGATCCAAAAAGTAGACAAAGAGAAAAAGAATATCATTAAGATAAAATCCATCTAATTCTTGATAAATATATTTTGTGCCTGGAGGGTGAATCGGACACCCGACGCCAGCCTCTTCAGGGCTGCGCTCTACCACTGAGCTATCCAGGCGTATTTAAGGAAGCTTTTTTAACAGATCCTGCAAAGAAGAAGCACTGTCTGAAACATTTTTTGCACTCTCTTGTATGCCGGTGACAGAGTTATAAATATCCATCACCTTATTCATATACGGTTCTATATAGTAAAAAGCTCCGAAAGCTATGCCTATAATAAGGATAAATTTTACGGCTCTCCATATAAATTCCCTCTTTTGCACGCTCCTCAACTTGTGGAGCATTTTGTTGTTATCTAAAGAGAGCTCAAAAGTTCTTTCCAACAATTGCTTGGATTCCGGATCCATATGGGTATTTTATCACACAAATATACAATTTCCAAATAGACTTTTTTATGCTAAATTATGTTTTGTAGTCCTCGTAGTTAAATGGATATAACAACTCCGTCCTAAGGAGTAATTGCAGGTTCGATTCCCGCCGAGGACACCAAGTTATTACATTCCGAGAGCGTGCATTATTTCAGACTTGTCAAAACCGACGATTACTTTATCTTCTATCACAATTACCGGCACGCCCATTTGCCCGCTTTTTTGCACCATCTCCATCCTTTTTTCTATATTGCTCATGACATCATAATCGGTAAAAGGCACATTGTTCGCCTTAAAAAAATCTTTGGCCATGTGGCAAAAGTGGCAGGTGGGTGTAGAATAAACGGTTACATTTTTCATAATGTTTTAAAAAATATTAAACTTTTAATTACTTCTATTCTATTATATCATACTCGTCAAGTGACTTTGTTTGACGAAGAATTTTTATAATTGTCTAATGCTGGTGAGTATTTACTACTCCGCTTGGACTCATTTTAGCAGAAAATTCTGACTTTGCCCAGCGAAAAACCTAGTCATTCACCTAGTCATTCACCGGTAGCCCAAATGAC
>CAYQKC010000005.1:21160-25328 GCA_964418145.1 uncultured Candidatus Saccharibacteria bacterium | reverse complement strand
TGTCAAGGTCGAACCTTGACAGTGTATTGCGATATTCTATTTTCAAAAAACTTTTATCTTTACCACATGGCAAGTCTCTCTCCTCCATATGCTCTCCGATCTCCTCATCGGAGTTCCTTCGTAAAGACATTTCAGATCACAAAAGTGGGTTAAGCTTTTATGGTCTGCCTATCTCTTTACGAGACGGTTGTGAATGTATTGTGTCTTCAACTTCGGTTTGCAGGCTTCCATCAAAGATCACTATTCACGGCGCAAACAGATTGCAATAGATTGTTTCTCATCCCACTCTCTCCTCTTTCCTAGCTTACCGGTCTAGGTACCGTACTTCGCCTTTCGGCTTAGCATCAGAGGTGGGCATCAATTTATTGTTATCTCCTCAATGAACTCTCTCCTAATCTTCTGGAAATAGTATAGCACAATAGAAATGTTTTGTCAATGAAACATAAAATAAAATTTGTAAATAGAAAAAACTCCTTATTTTACAGTCTAAAAAAGTTATCCACATTGTCATATTTGCGTGACAAAAGCATTCATGTTAAGATGATTAGATATGAATGAAGAAAATATTCTAATTCAAGCAGGGTTATCAGAAGAACAATCTTTAGCCTATCAAGCGTTGCTTGATAAGGGCCCGCAAAAAGCCAGTGATTTGGCTAAATGGACAGGCATAAAGCGCGGGCTTATTTATAAAGTTCTGGAACAACTTGAATCCATAGGCTTGACATCAAGAAGTGGCGGTCCGGGAACAGTGGCCATATTTTCCCCTGCTCACCCGAGTCTCCTTCTAACTAATTTAGAAAGGAAAGAAAAAGAAATAACCCTGACTAAAGAAATACTCTCAAGCTCTTTAGGCGCGCTTTCTTCCAAGTTCAACCTGATCGCCGGCAAACCCAATGTGCAGTTTTTTGAAGGAGAAGAAGGTGCGGAAAAAGTAGCCGGCGACTCCATTTATTCCAAAACAGAGATTCTTTCCTATATAGATAACGAGGCAGTAAATAAATATTTGACCGATTTGAATAAAAAATATGTTTCAGAAAGGAGCAAACTAAATCTAAAGAAAAGAATGCTTTGCGTAGATAGTTCCTATATCAGAAATCATGTCAAAGATATGGATAAAGATACCACTGAAGTTGGCATAATTCCGAAATCGGAATCTTTTGGCACAGTGATGCAAATTTATGACGACAAAATAAGCTATGTTACTCTTTCTGAAAGCAAAAAAATCGGAGTTATCATTGAAGACTCCGACCTGGCAAAGATGCACAGGGTGATTTTTCAAGCGCTTTGGGATAAATCGGAAAAATTGCAGGTAGGCGCCTAGTTCTCTTTGTCTTTTTTTGCTAAGCTGCCCTTTTTGATTTCTATTTTATAGAATTTTTCTCCGGTATTTTTGTAATTTTCAATTTCGCCGACGATTTCAAAGCCATATTCGCTCGTATATTTCCCCAGCATAGGATTTTTGTCGTACACCACTGCCTCTATGTTGCTTGCGGTTGATTTTTCGGCTAAAAGTTTCTTAAGCAGGGCTCCGCCTATCGCTAAGCCATGGATTTCAGTCAAAGAGTTTAAGGATCCTGCATACAAATTGCCGTTTGGCAGTTTGTCAAAACGCATAAAGGCGATGATGTCTTCTTTGTCTTTTAGAATAAAGAATTCTTTGTTCTCTGGATGCTCGAGCGCATATTCAAATTCATCCAAGGTTTCCTTCAATAATTCTTTCGGATAGTTGGTTCGGTTGTCTGTGAATATCCTCTTCATCTCGTCTCTGTATTTTGTTAGTTCTGCCTTGTCGCTGGTTGATTCTAGTGTAACATCCTTTATTTGTTCCAGGCTGATCCCACCTTTGAGCACGGACTTGAAGGCGCTGCCAAGCAAAAGGGCGCTATGCTTGCTCTTTTCTAGCCTGGCCAGAATATCTTTCCCGATCTCAGCGCATTCTTTTTCCGTGCCGCACTTTGAGGCCATGTCTGAATATTCGATCAGCAGATCGCTTCCCTTTTTTAGTAGCATCTGTCTGATGGAACTCAAAACTGGTTCCGCTACCTCGATTTTTTTATCGAATCTACTTCTTATTACATCTATGACTTCATCGGATGAATCAATAATCTCTCCAAATTTGGCGAAGATTTTTACAGATGTCTCTTTTGGTAATTTTTCTCCGAGTTCTAAAATTTTATCGCCCATTTCTTTCCCGCCTTGTTCGATTGAGAGAAAGGTTCTAAATCCACTATTTCCATACTTTTTGTTAAAGTTTTGTAGGTTTTGTACTGATTTGCAATCTACAAATTTTAAGTAATTTACAAAATATCTTTGTTCTAATAATGGAATTTTTGATAACTCTACACCAGTCTTCTCTAAAATCTTTGTTCTATGGTACCCCGAATGTAGTTTTCTGAATAGGAAAGATTCTGTTTTATCCATATTTCCTTTTTGGGGTTCAAGACTTAATTCTTTTTGGTCAAGGGGCTGGAAATAAATTATTAATTTATCAAATAGCTCTTGATTTACATTGTTGAGGCTGTTTGATATACCCTTCAAAATTTGCGTTATAGTTTTGTAGTCTTTTTTATCTGAAACATAAAGGGTATTATCAGCCAAGTCATTTTTGTTTACGAGGGTAAACATACTTTCTCTAGAATCAAATGCATAGATATCGGGGGCTATTTTAAAAGGTATCCAATCTATAACCTCATCTCCTTCAACAGAACCTCTTTCCTTCTTTGCAACTGATATATAGTCTTCTGATAAGTAGTTTAATAAGAACGAGCCGACTTTCTTTTTAGCTCTTTCCTTAAGAGTATTGAATATAAATTTTTCTTCTGATTCAGTTTCTTTATTCCTGTAATTTGTGTATTTGTATTCAAAAATGAAGTAGGCTACAACATTAAAAAACTGGTATTTTTTTATAAAATTCTCATTTGTATCGCACTGAAAGTCAAATTTTCCACCCAAATATTTTTTTGCATCGTCAAAATTACAATGCAACCAGGCCTTAAACGCCTCAATGTATGTCATTTCTTTTTCCGAAAATGTGTCCGATGGATCAAGATCATTTAAATAATTATCCATCACGGATTGGACATTTATGTTTTCTTTCTTTAGAAATTTTGTAAACCCTTCTTTATCGTATTCGGTAAAATGTTCCTCGTTATTCCAAATACTCAATTCGTCGTTATTAAACTCAGACATTTGTTTTACCAATCCTGATAAATTTTCTTCCCTATTTCCTTCTTTTGCCGGCGGCTGGTCAAATTTCATGCCTTATATTATGCTACTTATTTCTAATTTTGTCTAATTTTTATTAAACGTTGACAATTTCAAGTTTTTCTTTGGCGGTATTTCTAACTCAATTCAATAATTTCTTCAAGCAATTCTTTCCACTTTTCTTGAGACGCTTGAAGTCCTTCAAGTGGATTCGCCTTTGCCGCTTCTTCGCCACCCCAAACTCCATTCGATACCGTACCGACCGATACAACATAATCAGCGTTTTGAATGGGTAAATCTTCTTCAAATTTTCCACTAAGAAGATGGTCCTTAATTTTATCCTCAACGGCGCTCTCATCTGTTTCTGCATCCAGGCCATATGCTTCCGGCGTAACTCCTTTATCAATGAGGGATTTCACAAATTCGCCTTCGCCAGAGCCGAGGTCCAAAATTCTTTTGTTCCTCATATTTTCCTCGCTAAGCCCCAACCCATTTACATAACGCTTAAAAGTACGCTCGCGCAAAGTTTCTGGAGATTCTTCCGTTTCTTCTTTTTGCCCCTGTTGATTTTCTTTGATTTTTCTCTCGATCAGCTGTCTAAATTTTCCACTCCATTGATCTTTAGGAAGGCGAATTTGTTCCTGCAAAAAATCAGGTGTCATCGGTTCTTGCTCGGATTTATTTGGTTCCGTATTAAAAGTTGGATTTTCAAAACTCATATGATTAAAAAATTTTGTTCCCTCAAAATGCGAAACTACCGATTCGTTCCGTTTTGGTGCGGGATAGGAGAATCGAACTCCTGACCACAGTTTGGAAAACTGTTATTATACCATTTAACTAATCCCGCCTTCGCTAAAGCTTCGGCAGACAAGCCCGCAAAAACCTCACCGGTGTCGGGCTGCTGGGAATTGAACCCAGTCTAAACGCTCCCAAAGCGCTTGTACTACCGGTATACTACAGCCCG
>CAYQKC010000005.1:0-21060 GCA_964418145.1 uncultured Candidatus Saccharibacteria bacterium | reverse complement strand
GCGCTTGTACTACCGGTATACTACAGCCCGATTAGATAAAAATATCATAAAATAATGTCTTTCACAACCTTCACTCGCGCTTTTTTGTTTTTTAAGTCTAAATAAACGACTATCAAATCAAGTTGCCATTCTTTGTCTTCATTCACATTTTTGTTTAATAGATAAGTCTGGATTGTCCTTGAGAGTCTTTTAAGTTTCCAAGGGTGCATATTGTCCTCAGCTCTATAATCTTCATTATCTTCTTTTTTCCATTCTTTATTTCTACCACGTGAAACATTATTAAAGTTTTCACGAGAAACACTTTTTACTTCTATAAAATGGATCTGATTATCTTTTTCTGCCACAATATCCAATTCTCCCCATTTTTTTGTATAGTTTCTATCTAATATTTTAAAACTATGTTTCATGAGAAACCGGACTGCTATATTCTCTCCAATTTCTCCTATTTTTTGGGTTTCAGATGTAAATACCTTTGGCATAAATTAATATGTTTCATATGAAACACTTTTACTATTTTTGTGTCTTTTATAAAAATATCTTTATTTTACAATATATTTTTAATAAAAAGGACATAAGAGACACATAAATTTGATGTCCTTTATACACATTACCCACATAATTATCCACAGTTTTCCATAAAATCCTTATATTGTAAGCCCTACACTAATGGACATTATATAAGACTATGTGGATAAACTAAAACAGTGCGGCCAGGGAGAATCGGACTCCCGTCTCATCCTTGGCAAGGACGTGTTCTACCACTAAACCATGACCGCGGTTTTCTTTTTTAAACACTGACTAAAACAAGAGGTATTATAATATTTTAACGATATTTATGCAATTCAGTTTTTATCCTTATTTTAAAGGAGTATTTGTTAGTTTAGTAAAAAGGTGTATAATTGTTTTGTTATTAATTAATAAAAAGCGCCCGTGGTGAAATGGATATCACACTGGTCTTCGGAACCAGCGTTGCGAGTTCGAGTCTTGCCGGGCGCGCCAAAGTATAACTAACCATGAACTACAAAAATTTAATAAGTAAAGTGCCAAATGAGGTTTCATATGTAACTAAAACACTTGAAAAAGCTGGTTTTGAGGCATATTTGGTTGGTGGTTGCGTCAGGGATTTATTAATGGGTAGGACCCCAAAAGATTGGGACATAACTACCAATGCCAAACCTGAACAGATTATGAGTCTTTTTGAGAAGACTGTATATGAAAATGAATTTGGCACAGTGATTGTTTGTGTTCCATATGAAACAAGTAATCCTGATGTTTCACACTCGTCCGTCAAAGCTTTAGCGTCGGCGGGAGAAACTTTTTTCCAAATAGAGGTTACCCCTTATAGGATAGAGACGAAATATAGCGATTTTAGACATCCTGATGAAGTAAAATTTAGCGATAAATTGGAGGATGACCTTAAAAGACGTGATTTTACTATAAACGCCACGGCTTTGTCCTTTAGAGGAGATTTAACGGACATATACTCTGGTGTAAAGGACATAAAGGACAAGATATTAAAAACCGTTGGAGATCCAAATAATCGTTTTAATGAAGATGCTCTTAGGATGCTTAGGGCGATACGTTTTGCTGTGGAACTTGATTTTATTGTTTCTCATGAAACAACGGAGAGTATTTTGAAAAATGTCCATTTAATAAAGAGAATTTCGGCTGAAAGGATACAAGGCGAATTTGTGAAAATAATAATGTCTCCAAAGCCCGGAATGGGAATAGAGATGTTAGAGCGCTTTAGTTTGCTTAAATACATAATTCCGGAACTTGAAGAGGGGATGGGCTGTGAGCAGGGTGGCGAGCATATATATGATGTCTGGAATCACTTGCTTCATGCCTTGCAACACTCTGCCGATAAAGACTGGCCGATTGAAGTCAGGCTTGCCGCCTTGTTTCATGATATTGGGAAACCGAAGAGCAGGCGTTTAGCCTCGCCTGATACTTTTACTCAGGTCCTCGGTTCTCCTCGCCAAAAGCTTGCCCCTTTGGGGCTCGAAGCTCGGCCAGACCATTCGCAAAAGTATGCAGGCTCGGCTAAAAAGAAATTTACTTTTTACGGCCATGAAGTTCTGGGCGCCAAGATGGCGAAAAAAATCATGGAGCGCTTGAAATTTCCTAAAAAAGAAACCGAATTGGTAGAGAAGTTAGTCTATAGCCATATGTTTTTCTCCGATACGGAGCAAATTACTCTCTCGGCTGTGCGCAGAATTATCGTTAAAGTAGGGAGAGAGAACATTTGGACCTTGATGAATGTGCGCGAATGTGACAGAGTCGGGATGAAAAAAAAAGAAACGCCCTACCGCTTGCGGAAATATTTTGCAATGATTGAAGAAGCCATGCACGACCCGATTTCTGTCGGCCAGCTTAAAATAAACGGAGAGGATTTGAAAAAAATCGGAGTCGTCCCTGGACCCAGAATGGGCTTTATTCTGCACGCTCTTTTGGAGGAAGTGCTGGATGATCCGAAAAAGAATTCCGAAGGGTATCTCTTAGAACTCGCCAAGTCGCTCAATATGTTGCCGGACGACGCGCTCCGGACGCTCGGCGAGCGAGGAAAAGAAAAAAAGGAAAAATTGGAGGCGGAAGAAATTGAAAAATTACATAAAAAGCATAAGATTTAGAATTTTTTTACTCTCCGCTTTCACTAATCGAGAAATCGTCAAAATCATTTTTAGCGTCGCTCCAGGTTACCGAGAAATTTTCTATCGGGAAGAAAAAATAAAAGGTGGATTTGCCCTTTTTTATTTTTTTAATAAAAAAGAGAAGATTTTCTTCTTCTCCTTCCGCTATAATTTTAATGCTTCCGTCGTTTTTGAAAAAAGTTGTCCCCTTCAGGCCGAAATTTACGGCCTTGTCGTAGAGCCACAGAAGATCTTTATAGCCCAGATTCCTACCCCACATTGTAATTTCAGCGCATTTTTGCATAACATTAACAATGTTAGCTAGTATACCTCCTTATTATAGCACTCTTCGCAATAAACAACCTCAGGCCTCCCGGGTGCATAACTCGTTTCAAACTCACTTGGACATCCGATGTCCAAGTGGGGATGTTTCGGATTTTTACACATACACTTGCGGTGCCAGAGCTTGCGGGGATTGCGTTTTGACATTCTGTCCTTATGTCGGCACTCAAAATCTTTATGAGGCAGGGGGAGGTGCATCCTTTTATAAAAATCAAATTCAGATTTAGTGATGCGAAAATTCTTTTTACATTTCTCACACACCAGAATTTCATTCAGAATATCTTCCGAAACTTCTACTATAGTCTCCGGCACCTGTCCTTCCTTGATTGTTTCTTTTCTATAAGTGCCGGTGGTTTTATCTTGCCAACGAAAACCTCTTTTTAAAGCCTCTTCTTTGGAGAGCGGCATATAATCTTGTGCCAGAGTTTCATTGTAGCCGAAAGACGCTTTCTTTTTTACACATATCACAAGCTCTATGATAGAGCGTGCGTTCATTGCGGAATGCCAGCCGATTCGCAGCACGGCAATCCGGGCAGTAGTTTGGCGGTGGAACATTCATTTGTTTATAAAAAGTAAGATCAGCATCTCTAATTTTAAATTCTTTTTGACAGGTTTGGCAGGCTTTTTGCATATGTTAATTTTAATACTTTTTAAAAAGTTGACAATCTGTAGCACAATTTGCTACACTTGCAGATATGAGAACGACAATGAATATTTCAATGCCGGCTTCGCTTAAAAAAAGCGTTGATTTGGCGGTTAAAAAGGGGAAATATGCTTCTATGAGTGAGTTTTTTCGCGATGCCGTAAGGGTTTGGGAAAATGATCGCTTGATCAAAGAACTGAGAGAAAGCCAAGCGGAAATTGCTCGTGGAAAAGGCAAGATTTTAAAATCTTTGGCTGATCTTGATTAAAATGCGCATAATTTATTCTTCAAAATTTGGTCGCGAATATAGAAAACTTTCAGCAGAACTTAAATTAATAGCAAAAAAGAAAGAAAAAATTTTTAGGAAAGATCCATTTGATAAAAGATTAAAAACCCACAAACTTTCTGGCGAACTTGAAGAATTTTTTTCTTTTTCAGTTGATTTTAAGAATAGAATCATATTCAGTTTTTCTACAGATAAAAAAGATGTTTACTTTCATTCAATAGGGAGTCATGATATTTATAAATAATATAAAACTATGAAAATCGGAATTTTTGATTCGGGGCTGGGCGGGCTTATAGTCGCCAAGGCGATAAGGGAAGCAATGCCGGAATATGACTATGTATATTTAGGAGACACAAAAAGAGTGCCTTATGGTAATCGTTCACATGAAGCGGTGTACGAGTTTACCAAAGAGGCCATGAATTATTTATTTAAAAAAGAGAATTGCGCCATAGTCATTGTCGCTTGCAACACCGCTTCGGCCAGAGCCTTGAGAAGATTGCAGAGAGAATATCTCACCTCCCAACCCCCTCTCCTTATTAAGGAGAGGGGGAAGCAAAGCGGGGGTGAGGTGTATCCGAGAATCCTCGGCGTCCTCATTCCATCTGCCGAAGAAGCTGCCAAACATAAAAGGGTTGGAATTTTGGCTACCGCCGGCACGGTTCAGTCAGATACTTTTCCGAACGAAATTAAAAAAATTAACCGTCACACTCAGGTTCTCCAAAATGCCGCGCCGATGCTCGTGCCGCTGGCCGAAGAAAGAGAGAAGAAAATGGTTCTTCCTTTTCTAAAAAAATATTTAAAGCCGGTTCTTGCCAAAAAGCCGGAAGCGCTAGTGCTCGGATGCACTCATTATCCTTTTTTCAAAAGCGAGATAAAAAAAATATCCGGCAGAAAAGTCAGGATAATTTCCCAAGATGAAATAGTGCCAAAGAAACTGAAAGATTATTTGATAAGGCACCCGGAGCTAGAGAAGAGGTTGGCGAAAAATGGCAAGGCAAAAATTCTGGTTACCGACATCACCCAAAACGTAAAAAAACTTGCGGAGAAATGGTTTGGAAAACAAAAACCAGAACTGGTGAATATATAAATAATGTGCCGTGGGGGAGACTCGAACTCCCAAGGAATTGCTTCCACTAGTACCTGAAACTAGCGCGTCTACCAATTTCGCCACCACGGCCTGTGGATAACTGTGAAAGGAAAGCCCTTCCACAGTTCATATTTTACATTTCTATTAAAATCGGGCAATGGTCGGAGCCCATTACCTCCGGCAGTATCTTTGCCTGCTTCACTTTTTTTGCCAGCCGATTGCTCGCAAAAATATAATCTATGCGCCAGCCGACGTTTCGCGCCCTGGCATTGGCAAAGTGGCTCCACCAGCTATAATGCCCGTTTCCTTTTGTAAAGATGCGGAAAGTATCCGTGAAACCGGCCGAGATAATATTGTCTATGCCTTCGCGCTCCTCTTTAGTGAAACCTTTCTTGCCCTCGTTTGCCTTCGGATGCGCCAGATCTTCTGGTTTATGCGCCACATTCAAATCCCCGCAGAAGATGACCGGTTTTTTCTCGTCTAACATTTTCATATACTCCAAAAACGCCGGGTCCCATTTTTTATGCCGTAGCAAAAGGCGCGAAAGATCGTCTTTCGCATTCGGAGTGTAAACGGATACGACAAAAAAATTCTTGTACTCAAGGGCGAGCACTCTGCCTTCTTTGTTCGGGTCTCCGTAATCATCTACCAAATTGTATTTTTTTTCTATACTCTCCGGCAAGCCTAAAACCACGTTCATCGGTTTTATTTTTGTGAAAATTGCCGTTCCGCTGTAACCTTTCCTTTCGGCGGAATTCCAATATCCCTCATACTCTTTCAAATCTATCGGGCTTCGTTCTTTTTCCGCTTTTGTTTCTTGCAGGCAAAGAATATCAGGTTTCCATTTTTTTATGAAGGGCGCGAACAAGCCTTTTTTGTCTACCGCCCGTATTCCATTTACGTTCCATGAAACTATGCGCATACGTTTATTATAACAGATGCCGAAGTGATGTTCTCTCCGAGAACATCACTTCGGCTAATGTTTACTGCTGTGAAATTTTTTATGCACATCGTGCAGTTGCTTGTCGGTGACATGGGTATAAATTTGCGTAGTTGAAATGCTGGAATGTCCTAAGAGCGCTTGCACGCTCCTTATATCTGCTCCATTGCCGAGGAGATCTGTGGCAAACATATGGCGCAAGACGTGCGGGGTGACTTTCTTGGAAATGCCGGCTTTGATGGCGTAGTATTTCACTATTCGCTCCACGGAGCGCCTATCCAGGTTACCGTACTCCTTGCCCGTATATTTTTTTTGTTTTTCACCCGGCTTTTTCTTTTCTTGCGGAGCGCCATCAATCCTAAAGAAGAGGCTTTCTTCCATATCTGTCCTCTTGCCCAAATATTTTTTCAAAGCCGTTCTGGCTTCGGGGGATATAAAAACGACTCGTATTTTCCCTCCCTTCCCGCGGATTGAAATTTCCTCCGATTCCGGGCTTATATCGCGAGGTAGGGAACAAAGTTCCGAGACACGCATGCCAGTAGAAAACAAAAGCTCCAAAATTGCCTTGTCTCTTAGGGATTTCAAATCTTCTCCGTTTGGGGCCTCGAGCAGCCGATTCAGTTCTTCAGGAGTGATGAGGTCTAAAAACCTCTGCGTAGTTTTTGCAAGCTCAATGCGGTCCGGAGACAAAGATTTGATATTTCTCTTGCTCAAATATTTCAAGAACATTCGAAGGGCGATCAGGTAATAATTCTGCGTTTTTTTGCTCATGGTTTTATCTTGTCCCACAGCCCGTTTATTGATCTTCAGGCGAAACTCGCGCACGGCATCGTCGGTAATGTCGGCCGGTTTTTTCACGTCAGCCAATCCTAAAAAAGTTTCCAGATAGCGGTCGTAATTTTCAATGGTTCGCAGGGCGGACCCTTTTTCAATTTCTAAATATTCCAAAAATTCGGTTTTGAGTTTCCCGAGCTCTGTCATACCTGTATTTTACCACGTCGCACAATATTTGGAATGGAAATTAAGAATGATAGGGGATAGGGCGGAGTAGAGCGGAGGCAATTCCTCCGCCCTATTCCTCCGCCCTACTCCGCCCTAATTACCCTAAAATAAAGCGAGTAAATCCTTTTTAGGTGTCAACTTTATTAACACATATATTGTCAATTTTGTTGACATTGGTTTTGAAATGCTTATAATGTAGGCATGATTAAACATATATTTTTATTAAAACGGAGGAAAGACCGGGGTCTTTCTCAAGCTTTTGTGGCTCAAAGAATCGGTGTTTCAAGGGCGAGCTATATTGAAATCGAAAAAGGAAAGAAGGAGCTTACTCTCTCGCAGGCAAAAAAAATTGCCGAGATTTTTAATATTTCCATGGATGAATTAATAACAGGTAAGACGAGCTCTGAGATAAAAGTTTCATTAGAAGATGAAAAGGAAAAGAGAAAAAAACAAGAAATCCGTGTTAATGTCCCACAGAAGAATTTAAAGAAATTTAAAGAAGTGTTGCTTTATATCTTGGAGAAGGTTGGCAGTAAGCCAAATGTCGGAATGACTGTTTTATACAAACTTTTGTATTTTATTGATTTTGATTATTACGAAAAATTTGAAGAACAGTTAATCGGAGCGACTTATATAAGAAATCATTTTGGGCCTACACCGGTGGAATTTACGAAAATTATTGAAAGAATGGAAAAAGGGGGAGAACTTGAGACCATTAAAAGCAAATATTTTCAGCATGAACAGACTAAATATTTGCCACTTAGGGAATCAAACATATCTGAATTAAGCGCGCAAGAAATCAAGCATATAGACGAAGTTCTTTTGCGTCTCTCTGATAAATCTGCAACGGAATTGAGCGAATATTCTCATAAAGATGTTCCCTGGATCGGTACAGAAGAAGGAAAAATTATCAATTATGAGTCGGTGTTTTACAGAACTCCCGAGACTTCTGTCAGAACTTATGATGAAGTTTGAATATGAAAACACAAAAGAATTCGGAAGAGATATAAAGAGACTTTCTAAAAAGTTTCTTTCTTTGCCGGATGATTTGGAAATTGCGAAACAATATGCGATTGAACTTTACCACTTGAACAATATAAACAAGCAAGCGATTTTTCCAATTCCGAATTTTTGTTCCCCGGAGGTAAAAATTTGCAAACTTAAAAAGTTTGCTTGCAAATCGTTGAAGGGAAGAGGAGTAAAAAGCGGGATACGGGTCATCTATGCTTTTTATGAGAAATCAAAAAAAGTTGTTTTTCTGGAAATGTATTTTAAAGGAGAATCAGAAAATGAAAATAAGGAAAGGATAAAGGAATATTTGGCCGATACTTAATCTGCCAAAGCGCCCTTGTAATTCTTAAATCTTTATGCTAAGATAAAACCTATGTTAAATACAAAGAAAAAGCAGGCAATCATCAAGAAAAGCCAAGTTCACGAGAAAGATACCGGTTCGACCGAAGTGCAAGTTTCCATTTTGACTGTAAAAATCGACGAGCTTGCTAAGCATTTGAAGAAACACAGGAAAGACAATTCTTCCCGCCGAGGTCTTATCAAGATGGTGGCGGACAGGCGCACGCATCTCAAATATTTGGAGCGCAAGGACAAAGCGCGCTATGATGCGCTTATGAAGAAAATAAATCTCGCGTAAAATATGCCAGTTATAAAAAATAAAGAACAGAGAGTCGGAGTTTTCATAGATACCCAGAATTTGTATCATTCCGCCCGCAATCTCTATAAAGCGAGAGTGAATTTCGGCGCGGTACTTAAAGAAGCAGTAGCCGGTAGAAAACTGGTGCGAGCGGTGGCTTATGTGGTTACTTCTGAAACCGCAGAAGAGAAAGGTTTTTTTGAAGCATTGACTAAATTGGGTATTGAAACTAAGACCAAAGATTTGCAAGTGTATTACGGAGGCTTTAAAAAAGGCGACTGGGATGTAGGTCTGGCGGTGGATGCCATCAAGTTCGCTCCGAAACTCGATGCAGTGGTGCTCGTCGCCGGAGACGGGGATTATGTTCCTATGGTAGAGTATATTCAGAGCATGGGAACGCAAGTAGAAGCGATTTCATTTGGCAAATCTACTTCCGGAAAACTGCGCGAGGCGGTAGATGATTTTATCGACCTTTCACTCAATCCGAAAAAATTTTTGATTGGGATGAGATAGGGAATTATTAATTAATCGATTCGCGTTCAGACAGAAAGTAGTGTTCTAATATTTTGAACAATACTGTAGTCTGAATACGAACTAACTCTGTTTTAGGCAGAGAAAAAATATTATGCACAAAAAAGAGTATTCTATAGAGATCGGCGGGAAAAATATGACTGCCATATTCTCTAATTTAGCAGATCAAGCGCAAGGCTCGGTGCTCCTCAAGTATGGCGAGACGATAGTGCTCGCTACCGCTTGTATGTCCAAAGAAGCGCAAGCTGGTTTGGGTTTTTTTAATCTGACCGTAGATTATGTGGAGAGATTTTATGCGGCAGGGAAAATTTTAGGTTCTCGTTTTATGCACCGTGAAAGCAGACCATCGGAGGATGCTATTTTAGCGAGCCGGGTGATTGACAGGACTCTGCGCCCGCTTTTTGATCAATCCATGCGCCATGCGGTACAGGTGATCGTGACGGTGCTTTCTCTATGCGAAGAAAACCCGGTAATTTTGGCGGTAAATGCCGCTTCGCTTGCGCTCGCAACCTCAAATATACCTTGGAACGGGCCTGTGGGAGCGGTAAGAATCGGCAAGTATGAAGGCGAAGACCTTGTCATAAGCCCGTCGCAAGGCTTGAAACAGAAAAATCCGGAATATAAATTTGACCTGACAGTCTGCGGAAAAGATGGCAATATAAATATGATTGAAGCTTCCGCGCATCAGGTAAAAGAAGAAGAATTGGAAGAGGCCTTATCAAAAGCAAGCGCGGAAATAAGCAGATTGGAAGCTTGGCAGAAAAAAATTGTTTCGGAAATTGGGAAAGAAAAAAGAGTTATAGAAAAAGAGAAAATTTCCGAGGAAGCTGCAGCGCTTTTTAATGAAAATATCCTGCCGAAAATGGAGACAGCGATTTTTTCAGGCCCGGGCCTTCGCCCCGCAAAAGCGGGCTTTGGCCACGCGGAGGCGGGCAAGAAAGAAATTGACGCCTTGCATGATATTTGGAATAAATTAGCGCGCGAAAAGTTTCCGAATAAAGACAATTATATTCCTGAAGACGATTTGTTTGACAAAACAGAAAATAAAATAATCCACGAGAAGGCGATTAATGAGAATAAGAGGGCAGACGGCAGAAATATGGATGAATTGCGCGAACTTTTTGTAGAAGCCGGAGGATTTTCTTCAGTACTTCACGGCAGCGGAATCTTTTACCGCGGAGGCACACATGTTTTTTCGGCGCTTACCTTGGCTGGTCCAGAAGAAAGGCTTTTGATAGACGGCATGGAAGCCAAAGAAGAAAAAAGATTTATGCATCACTATAATTTCCCGCCGTATTCTTCAGGAGAGACGGGTCGGATAGGCGCGACCGGCAGACGTGAGATAGGACACGGAGCGCTGGCCGAAAAAGCCCTCGCTATGGTTTTGCCTTCCCTTGAAGAATTTCCTTATACGATAAGAATAGTTTCGGAATCTTTTGCATCAAACGGTTCAACTTCGCAGGCGTCTATCTGCGCTTCTACCTTAGCCCTTATGGACGGTGGAGTGCCTATTAAAGCGCCGGTAGCGGGTATTGCCATGGGCCTCATGCTGGAGGAAGGCGCAAAAAATTCAAAGTATAAAATTTTGACCGATATTCAAGGACCGGAAGACCACCACGGAGATATGGATTTCAAAGTTGCCGGCACCAGAGACGGCGTGACCGCTATCCAGCTTGATGTCAAAGTGGATGGCGTGCCAGTAAAAATCTTGGGCGAAGCAATGAGGCAGTCTAAAAAAGCCAGACTTGAAATTTTGGATACAATAGAGAAAGAGATCTCTGCGCCAAGGCCTTCAATTTCTCCGAATGCGCCGAAGATTCTTATCATTAAAATAAATCCGGACCAAATTGGCATGGTAATCGGGTCTGGCGGGAAGACCGTCAAAGAGATCAAGGAAAAATCCGGAGCAGAGATTACTATTGAAGACGACGGTACAGTATATCTGACTGGCAAAGGCGAAAGCGCAGAACTTGCCAAGAAGGTTATTGAAGAAATGACCCATGAATTCAAAGTAGGGGAAGTTATGAAAGGCGAAGTGGTGCGCCTGGCAGATTTCGGGGCCTTTGTGAAACTCAATCATTTTACCGACGGTATGGTACATATTTCCGAGATAGCGCCGTTTAGGGTTTCAAGAGTCGCCGACCTCCTCAAAGAAGGTATGATTGTGCCGGTAAAAGTCATAAAAATTGACCAGGAACAAGGTAAAATTGGCTTGTCTATAAAAGAAGCGGATAAAAATTTCTTTGCGCCTAAAAAATAAAAACTTTCGGAACAATGATCCAAAATGCTAAAATAATAGTATGGATTCCGAGCAAAAATTAAGAAGCAAGAATATAGAAACATATACGGGAGATATGGCCAAAGTGCTCAAGGAAAATAAGGATGGTCTTATCAAAAGAGTTATCAATGAGGAAGAAGAACACGAAGCGGAAAAGAAAAATCTATCCCCGAAATCAAAGAAGAATCAAACCTTGATAGTGGTGAGTCTCTCATTGATCATAATTGCTTTTATCGCGCTCGTCTCTGTGGCTTTTCTCCACAATGAAGTAAACAGATTGTTCGTGGCAACGCCCTCCAGTTCGCTCATTTTTACCGACAGCACTGATTTCAAACCGATAGACGGTCTTACTTCCGCCCAAGTGGCGAACACTTTCCGGAATCAAGCCGAAAACGTGAAAGTAAAAATAGGTGGTATTGATGGAATTTATCTGACTGAAAACAATAAAGTAGTGGGTTTCAAAAGATTTAATGCATTGATAGAAAGTTCTTTTGATTTAAGCAAAGCGGATATTGTGAATGATAATTTTCTGCTCGGTTCATACTTGAACGGACTCAAAGGCGGTTCTCCTTTTGCCGGCAATCCGTTTATACTTCTGCAAGTGAAATCTTTTTTCGATGCTTTTCCGGTGATGCGCGCTTGGGAACGCAAAATGCTTTATGACTTACATGGATTTTTCGGCATGGATATAACCTTGGAGAACAATTATTTATTCACTAAAAACTTTGAAGACGGAATCTTAGCAAACAAGAACGCCAGAGTTTTGAAGGATAACGGTGGGAACATCATCCTTGCTTATGTTTTTGTAGATAATACTTATGTAGTGATCGCAAACTCTGAATCGGTTATAAATGAAGTTTCCCTGCGCATAAATGGGAGCCAGATTAAGAAGTAAAAATATGAAATCGCTAGAACCGCTAGGAAAGACTTAGCGGTAACGAGTAACCCGGTTGCTTTTTGGCATTAAAATGCTAGACTTTAACCATGTTGGATAAAAAGAAAATTAAAGAAAAGCTTGAAAAAGAAAGAGATATGCTGCTCTCCCAGGTGCAAGATATCGGCAAACTGAATCCTGAGACGGGCGAATGGGAAGCTACTCCGGAAGAGCTCGATACCAGAGAATCGGACCAGAATGATATGGCTGACCGCTTTGAAAATTTTGAAGAAAGGAGCACGATGATCAAAGTTTTTGAATCGCGCTTGAATAATATTTTGGCCGCTTTGAAAAATCTAAATCGCGAATCTTTCGGCAAGTGCGAAGTCTGCAAAAAAGAAATAGAGAAGGATAGGTTGGAAGCGAATCCTGCCGCCAGAACCTGCAAAAAACATCTGGAGGGGTAAAGGCGTGATATAATACTCTCATGTCTTTTTCAAAAGTGTATTCGGCACAGGTAAATTTGCTTGCTGGGCAGATAGTAACCGTTGAAGTTGATTTGTCAAAAGGCTTGCATGCTTTTTCCATCGTCGGATTGCCCGATAAAGCGGTAGACGAATCTAAAGACAGAGTAAGTTCCGCCATCAAGAACTCCGGTTTCAAATCTCCCAAGGCTAAAAATCAAAAAATAGTAGTTTCCTTGTCGCCGGCCGACCTCAAAAAAGAGGGGCCATTTTTTGATCTGTCTATCGCGCTTGCTTATATGCTCGCTTCCGAGTATTTGGAATTCAATCCGGAGAAAAAAATATTTCTGGGTGAGCTCGGCCTTGACGGCACCCTGCGCAGTATTCGCGGGGCACTGCCTCTCGTTTTAGAAGCCAAGAAGAACGGCTTTGAAGAAGTTTATCTGCCGAAGGAAAATGCCGTAGAAGCGGCTCTGGTGGAAGGCATTAAAATTTTCGGTGCGGAAAGTTTGGCAGAAGTTGTAGAACATATTGACTCGGGGAAAGGGCAGCCCTTAAAGAATTCCCAAAGGGCAGCCCTTAAGGAAAGGAAATTAATTCCTGTTCAGCCGAAGACAGAGATTAATTTTAAAAAAGAGAGGAAAGAGTCAGATTTTTGCGATATCCGCGGGCAAGAAGCTGCAAAGAGAGGCTTGGAAATTGCCGCCGCCGGAGGGCATAATATCGCCATGTACGGACCGCCCGGCACCGGCAAAACTATGCTCGCGCGGGCTTTCTCCGGGCTTTTGCCGGACCTTTCACTTCCTGAGGTTTTGGAAATTACCGGCATACATTCCGTGGCGGGAGTCTCGCAAGGCGAACTCGTTACCTTGCCTCCTTTCCGCGCTCCGCATCATACTTCGTCTTATGTCTCAATTACCGGTGGGGGAACGTATCCAAAGCCCGGCGAGGTAACCCTCGCGCATCGAGGTGTGCTTTTTCTGGACGAGTTTCCTGAATTTGAAAAGCGAGTGATTGAAGCTCTGCGCCAACCGCTTGAAGACAATATAGTTTCCATTTCGCGCGCCAAAGGCACGGCCCAGTTTCCTTCCAATTTCATCCTGGTGGCGGCAATGAATCCATGTCCTTGCGGAAATTTGGGGAACAAGCAGAAGGCTTGTATCTGCAGGCCGTCCGATTTAGATAGATACAAAAGAAAGCTGTCCGGCCCGATTATGGACCGCATCGATCTATGGGTTTCCGTCGGCAACATTGATTATAAAAAACTCTCCGGCGAAGGGCTCGGGGAGAAAAGTAAGTTTATAAAAGATAGGGTAGAGAGCGCGCGCAAAATCCAAGCGGAAAGATTCAAGAAATTAGGCAGAAATATTAAAACGAATAGCGAGATGAATGTAAAAGACCTCTCAAATCTTGTGAAGTTAAAAGATGAAGTGCGCGACTTGCTCGACGAAAGCGCCGGCAGGCTTTCTCTCTCCGCCCGCGCCTATCACCGAGTCATAAAAATTGCCCGCACTATCGCTGACCTGGAAAATTCAGAAGAAATAAATCAAAACCACATTTTAGAGGCGATCCAATATAGGCCGAAAATAAACGCTTGATTTGGTCAAGGTTAAACCTTATACAGCTTGCCCCGTACCAAGCTCTGCTTTGGTGCGAGGTTATCCACAGGGGGCAGTTGACAGGTGAACGAGCGTTCACTTATAATATAGCCATGTCGCAAAAACAATATTTAAAAACCATAGAAAAAGAGATTGCGAGAATCAACAAAATTATTGACCTCAAAATCCTAGAGGGCGAGAATTATAGGAAAGAAGCCCGCGAACATAAGCTTCTTCTAAAAAAGATCCGTTTCTGTAATAAACAGAATTTTTTGAAAAAATTTTTTTCTTCCTCTACAAGCTTCAGGATCGCTTCCTTCTTTTAGCTTATGAAAAATATTTATCAAGAGAAGCTCTTGAGTTTTTATGAGAAGAATAAGCGCATGCCGACATATAGGGAGATGCTCTCGCTTTTTGGTTTCAAGTCCAAAAATGCCGTTTTCAAAATCATAGGAAAGATGATAGAAGCCGGATTTGTCGGAAAGGACCATTTGGGCCGTCTCATTCCGGCCAAATCTTTCGGAGAAATACCGCTTCTGGGTTCTGTGAAAGCCGGCTTGCCGTCCGAAGCCGAAGAAGAAGTCTTGGATACCGTAAATTTGGATGATATGCTCATCAAGAATAAATCTTACAGTTACCTGCTCGAGGTAGACGGCGATTCCATGATTGATGCTCATATTGAAGAAGGGGATATGGTGCTCGTCGAGCGGGCGAATGACGCGAGTGATGGCGAGATTGTCGTCGCCGAAGTGGACGGCGAATTCACCATGAAGTATTTGAAAAAGAAAAACGGCAAAATCTGGCTCGAACCAGCCAATAAAAACTACAAGCCTATTTACCCAAAATATGATTTAAAAATAAATGCCGTAGTCAAGGCGGTGATCAGAAAATACTAAAATCCCCCTTGTGGGAGATTTTAGTATAGTTTCTTTTCACGCGTGGAAAGAATTTCTATTCAACTGCGTCCTTCAAGGCCTTTGCGGGTCTGAATTTAGGAACTTTCTTGGCGGCAACCTTGACTTGCTCTCCGGTTTTTGGATTGCGAGCCATCCTTGCAGCGCGTCCCTTTACGGAAAAGATTCCGAAGCCGGCGATCGAAACTTCGCCTCCTTTTTTCAAGGTAGAAACGATGTTATCAAACAGTCCGTCTACGATTTCTTCAGCTTGCACCTTTGTGCCGCCCAATTTCCCGTGTACCCATTCAGCTAATGCTTGTTTATTCATCCCGGACGAAATAGAACGCGAACTAATTATTTAAAGAATTAATTACACAGTTCCATTTTTATATATAAATTATAATGTTTTCCCGTATTAACTCGCGTCCGCGATTTCGTACGGGATTCATATCGACCTAAAAACCTTAAAATTAGTACTTATACAGTATACCAATAAATAAAAAGTCAAGCAATATATAGCTATTTTCTAAAAATTAGCGGGCGTACTCGATAACCCGGGTTTCTCGGATGATTGTAACCTTGATTTCTCCCGGATATTTGAGTTCCTGCTCTATTTTTACCGCTATATCATGCGCCATAATCTTGGCTTCCGCATCGGAAACCTTCTCCGGCGTTACAAATATGCGTATTTCGCGCCCGGCCTGCAAGGCATAAGATTTTTCCACTCCCGGGAAGGCGTTTACCAAAGCTTCAAGTTCTTGCAATCTCTTCAAATAGTTTTCCACCGAATCGCGCCTTGCGCCAGGGCGGCCTCCGGAAATGGCGTCTGCCGTCTGTACAATAACTGCCTCAATACTTTCGTATGAATAATCTTCATGATGGCTCTTCATTGCGACAATTACTTTTTCATCTGCGCCGAATTTCTGCAAAATTCTGATTCCGATCTCCACGTGCGTACCTTGCACTTCGTGGTCTAAGGCTTTGCCGATATCATGTACTAGAGCGCCTGCTTTAGCGACTGCAACGTCTGCACCTAATTCTTCAGCGATCATGCCGGCAATGTGTGCCATCTCAATTGAATGCTGGAGCACGTTCTGTCCGTAGCTTGTACGAAAATAAAGCCTACCTAAGATGGCGATGATGCGCGGATCAAAGTTGAAGATCCCGCATTCGTAGACCGCTTGCTCGCCCTTTTCTTTGATAATTTTATTTATGTCTTCGCGCGATTTTTCAACGAGCTCTTCAATCTTGGCTGGTTGGATGCGCCCGTCTAAGATCAAATTTTCAAGTGCGAGCCTGGCCACTTGCCTTCTGATCGGATCAAAAGAAGAGATGATTATCGAGCCCGGCGTATCGTCCACGATGAGTTCCACTCCGGCGGCGCGCTCAAAAGCCCTTATATTTCGGCCTTCTTTTCCGATTACCTTTCCTTTGATTTCATTGTTTGGAATATTGACTGTGGTAGTCATAATCTCGGCTGCGGTGCTCGTGGCTAAACGCTGGATGGATGTTGCCAAGATTTCTTTGGTCCTCCTATCCAGTTTTTCCTCATTGTTGTTTTCCAATTTTTGGATTCGAACCAAGAGGTCTTCTTCGTATCTCTTCTCGATATCGCGCAAGAGCTCTTCTTTGGCTTCTTCCTCGGAGAGACCGGCGACCCGTTCAAGCTCTACCTTCTTTTCATTTTCCAGGTTCTGCACTTTTTCCTGGATTTTTTTAATTTCGTCCACTTTCAGCTTGATACCTTCCACTTCTTTGTTTATCTCAAGCTGGCGGGAATCCAAAAACTCGTCTTTTTTGATGAGGCGTTTTTCCGTTTCCTTGAATTCTTCTTCTTTTTTCTTTTCTTCTTCTTTGAGTTCGGCCAGCCTTTTTTCCGCCTTATTTTTAGCTTCGTCCAGAACTTTTTGCGATTCTTCTTTGGCGGCGACCATCATCTGCTTGATATCAAGCTCGATGGATTTTCTCTTTCCCAAAGATACCACCATGCGGATGTAGTAGCCTACGCCCGCGCCCAAAAGGAGTACTGCGACTCCGGTTAAGATGATTATTAATGTGCTCATAAGCCTTTGCTCGGCTTTCTAAAAACAAACCACTATATTTTATGGTTCTATTTCAACAAAGAAATATATTGGATTTTCCCCCGATAACAACATAAATATATTGGATATTCCTATAAACCGAATTGAAATAAATTTTTAAAATCTGACACTTTTAATATATCAAATCAGCAGATTTTTGTCCACCGATTGCTTTTTTATGAAATTCGTGCGATAATCTCAAACGAGGCAGTACCTAAATAATAGTTTTTAAAAAACGGAGGATCTATGAATAAATTAGTCATTATATCAAAACCAGAACAGATGCAAAAAGCACCAAAGCCTGTTCTGGTAAAGAGGAGTTTTCGAAAAAACATCGTTACCGTTAACTTGATTAACGGTACGGCCAAATCCTCTGTCGGGAATGGCAGAGTTCTAGGTTTCCATTCCCCGCCTCCGAAGTTTTAAAATTTTCAAGGTTCCTTAATTTTTAGCGCAGGGAACCGGACCGCCACCTCTTTTTTTGCTGTTGGCGGTTTTATTTTGCCTCTTTTTTCGGCTTGGTGAGCACTTCGTCCACTACGCCATATTTTTTTGCCTCTTCGGCGTCCATAAAGAAATCTCTTTCCACGTCTTTTTCTATCTGAGCTAAAGACTTCCCGGTATTTTTAGATAAAATTTTATTTAAATTGTCTTTAGTCTTTAAAATATGCTGTGCGGTGATGGCGATATCCGTGGCTTGGCCTTCCACACCGCCCAGAGGCTGATGGATCATAACTTCTGCATTTGGCAGGATAAATCTTTTACCTTTCCTGCCGGCGGAAAGCACGATGGCGGCGCCGGAGGCGGCGAGGCCCACGCAGAAAGTGGAAATATCCGGACGGATATGATTCATAGTGTCCACAATAGCAAGGGTGGAGGAAACCGAACCGCCGGGGGAATTAATGTAAAGGTAAATATCTTTCTTTGAATCTTCGGATTCCAAAAAGAGCAATTGAGCAATGATTATATTTGCCACATTGTCATCGATAGGGCCTGCCAAAAAGACTATCCTTTCGCGCAAAAGGCGAGAATAAATATCATAAGCTCTTTCGCCAAATTGTGATTTTTCTATAACAGTTGGGATTAACATGTTAGTTAGTAACTAGTTGCTAGGTTCTAGTGACTAGTAAATTAAAACTAATAACAAAATTATCTTAGCATTTTTTTTGATTTTTTCCAATTGTGCAACATCCGATGTTGCACAACAGGTTTTGTTTTGTTAAAATTAAAAAATGAAAAGATATAACATTGCGCCAGATGAATATTTACATATTTACAATAGAGGAGTTTTAAAACAGCCAATATTTTTTAACGATCGAGATAGAAAGCGTTTTCTTTTTCTAATTTTATTTTTTCAATCATCCACCACCCTTAAGAATACAGATCGAATGTTCAAAGAATTTGTACAAAATCCAGAACTTTATATTCAAAGTAATAATGATTTACTTAAAGATAGAAATATAGAACTTATAAATTTTTGTTTAATGCCTAATCATTTTCATTTATTGATTCGTGAGATAAAAGAAGGAGGAACTGCAAAATATATGCAAAGAATACAAAATTCTTTTACTAAATATATAAATACAAAATATAAAAAATCAGGGCATCTTTTTCAAGGAGCTTATAAGGCTGTAAATATGGGAGGGAATGAACAATTACTTTATTTATCTTCCTATATTCATAAAAACCCAAAAGAAATGAAAGAATGGAATAAAAATGAAATAAAATTTCCTTGGTCTAGTTATCAAGATTGTGTGTTAATAAATAGATGGGGAGATTTTCTCAAACATGAAATAATAACTTCTCAATTTTCAAAAAAAGATTCTTATGAAGAGTTTGTTAAAACAAGTATGGCAAAAGAAGATGAAAGTAATTTGGATTAAAAATTGTGCAACATCCGATGTTGCACAGTTGTATATAATTAAGTACTATAAAAGATAATTTATGAATAAATTTGAGATAATTCACAAAATGATAGGCATGGGTTTGATATTAATTGGATTGATTTCATATATATTCCCAATACCTGGTAGTACTTTATTAATTGTTTTAGGTTTTGTTTGGTTAATAGGAAAAACAAGATCGATTTCTTTTTTGAGAAAAATATTAGGGAAGAAAATATTTAGATTATTAAAAACAAAAAAAGTAGTTGAGGAAATATAAATATGTTTTTAAAAATTATTTTAAATTTTTTTATAGGGCTTGCCGTTGGTTTCTTTTTAGAATTTATTTATAGGTCTATTGAACACAAAAAATTAGCGATGCCAAAATTAGTAGATGCACAAATGTATGCTTTGATAGGTGCTTTTTTGTCCATTCTTAGTTTTTTTGAAATGTTGTTTTTTTATAGATTAATATTGATATTTATAGTTCCAACTTTAGTAGAGTTTTCGACTGGTTATTTAGATTTTAAACTTAATAAGATTAAATTATGGAATTATTCTAAAGAAAAATTTAATTTTATGGGTTTTGTTTGTTTACGTTTTTCTTTGTATTGGTTTTTGCTCTCACTCCTTTATTACTATTATGTTTTACCTTTATTTTAAACTGTGCAACATCGGATGTTGCACAATGAGAGATTATTTTTGATTTTCCAAGAATTGGAAAATAGCTTCATTTGTAAGGACGTTTTCGGCGTGCATTTCTGCACGAACTGGATCTGCCTCTTTGTAGTGCTCCAATATCATCGCCACCTCGCTCGCGACTTTTTTTGGATCTGCTTTGATATTTTCTAGTTTTGAAATTTCGTTTAAGGCGAGGGCTAGTTTTGCTTTCTTTTCAGCATCCTCATGAAATTCTTTTTTCAAATCCTCCTTTGTTTTTTTAATGTGTTTCAGATAATCCTCAAATTTGAGGCCCATTACTGTGATGTCAGATTTCATTCTGTAAAGTATTTTTTCTAGTTCAGACTCGATGAAAATTTCTGGTAGATCGACAGACATTCCTTCTACTATTTCTTCAGCGATTTTAAGGCGAGTTTTTTCTTTGAGCCCATTTTCTTTCTCTAGCTTCATGTTTTCCTTTAATTTATCCTTGAAATCTTCTATGTCTTTGAATGGACCAAGAGCTTGCACAAATTTATTGTTGAAGTCGGGTAGCTCTTTAACATCCGATGTTTGGGCTCCCTCAACATCGGACGTTTTTATTTTCGGTGCACGAGATTTTCGTATATCCATGATAGTATCCTTAACCTCTTTTTCGGTTGGTTCAAAGTTTTTCTCTGTGTCAGTAATTTCCGAAACTACTTTTTTTGCAATTTTTTTATAGTCTGGCATTTTTATCTCGGGCAAGATGGCAGTTTTTATTTTAAATCCAAGGGGGTTTTTGCGAACGAGTTTAGTGATAGAAATTTCCGGACGGGAAATGGCGTCGATTTTGTTTTCTATTAGAATTTTCGGATAATTTTCCGAAAGGGCCATTTCCGCCATTTCGCCTAAAATTTGCGCTTCCGGTATTTTTGAGAGGAGTACGTTCTCCGGAGCTTTCCCTTTACGGAAGCCGTCTATCTCTATATTTTCGCCGATTTTTTTCAAAGCTTTTTCAAAATAACCTTCAAAAACATCGGCCTCAAGTTCGCCTTCGATTTCTATTTCACTCTTTGGCAATTTGTTCATTTTGATTTGCATGCATCCACTTTATACTAAAAAGAAATATTTTTCAAATCAAAAACATCTACGCTAGCGTAGATGTTTTTGATGATAGATTTTTAGGCTGCTTTTTCTTGCTGTTCGCTTTTCTTTTTCTGCAACAACTCGTCAAG
>CAYQKC010000004.1:9434-25743 GCA_964418145.1 uncultured Candidatus Saccharibacteria bacterium | reverse complement strand
GTGTAAATCTTCAACATCAAGTTTTCCGTCTTTATTATAATCCTCTGCGGCTTTTTTCATAAAACTCTTATATTCTTTCTCCCCTATTTCTTTTACTTTTTTCAATTTCGGAGCAGCAGTGGCATAAAAATCCGCAACTTTATTTTTTATATCTCTTTCAATTTTTTTGCCTGTTTTAGTATTGGTAAAAATGCCTGCGACGGCGGCAAGCGTTGCCCCTACCAGGGCTCCGCTTAAAAATTTGGAACCTTTTTTATTTGTTTTCTTTTTCATATTTTTTATTAAACTTACTTATAATTTTTTTAATGTTTCCTTTTGCTTTATGATAAGTATGATTTATATCTTTGGTTATGTCTTTGGTATCTCGGAAAATACATATCAAATAATATATCATTATTGCCAAAAGCACCCCCACTGCCAAGATAGCAATGGAAGAAACTATATAAAAAATAATTTGTACTATATTAAGCATTTTATTTATCTCTCAAAGCCATAATGATTTTAATGACCGTGTCAGGATTCAAGGACATCGTTTCAATGCCTTCCCCCACCAAGAATTTGGCAAAATCCGGATAGTCGGACGGCGCCTGCCCGCAAATGCCTACATACTTTCCTTTCTCTTTACACTTCTTTATTATTTCGACGATCAGTTTTTTCACCGCTTCATTATTTTCGTTGGAAATATGGGTAACAATACCGGAATCGCGGTCAAGCCCCAAAGTAAGCTGGGTGAGATCGTTGGAGCCTATGGACATACCGTCAAAAATTTCTAGGTACTCATCCGCCAAGAGTACATTGGATGGAATTTCGCACATCACATATACTTCCAAGCTTTTATCTTTTTCTCTGTCCAACCCGTATTCTTTCATTACCTCAAACACTTTCCTGCCCTCTTCCGGTGTTCGACAGAAAGGAATCATCGGGATCACATTGAGAAGGCCCATGTCTTCGCGGACTTTTTTCATTGCGCGTACCTCAAGGCCGAAAGCCTCTTTGAATTTCGGATCGTAATAACGCGATGCTCCCCGCCAGCCCAGCATCGGATTTTCTTCTTTTGGCTCATAGATTTCTCCTCCGGCCAAAGTACGATATTCATTCGTCTTGAAATCAGAGAAGCGTATGATCACTTTATGCGGAAAAAATGTCGCCCCTATCTTTCCTATACCACGAGCTAGATTATCTATATAGTATTCTTTTTTGTCTTTATAGGCATAGGTCAATCTATCTACTTCATCCAAAATTTTCTGCACTTCCTCGGTTTTTTCTCCATTTTTTAATTTTTCATAATCAATCAAAATATTCGGGTGCAGCCGGATATGCGAAGCAATGATAAACTCTAGCCGGCCGAGCCCGACGCCCGAAACAGGCAAGGAATGATTAGCAAAGGCCTCATCCGGCGAACCTATATTTACCATAATTTTAGTCTCGGTCTTCGGAATTTTATCCAGATGGTGCTCTTCCACCTTGAAAGGAATTATACCTTCATAGATATTGCCATTCTGCCCTCCTGAACAATCCACAGTGACTTCCTGGCTGTCTTTCAAGGCTCTGGTGGCATTTTCCGCACCAACTATGCAAGGAATGCCTAGCTCTCTCGAAACAATAGCGGCATGGGAAGTGCGCCCGCCTTTGTCGGTCACTATCGCGCTCGCGATCTTCATAATCGGCTCCCAATCCGGATCGGTGATTTCAGTCACCAAAACTTCACCTTTTTGGAAAGCGGAGATATTTTTAGCGTTCTTTAGCACTCGCACGCGCCCGCTCCCGATCTTTGAACCGACGGCAATGCCGGAGAGTATCACCTTGCCAGCGTGTTCCAATTTATACTCCTTTAAAATATTTTTATCCAAAGAGGAATATACCGTCTCCGGCCTGGCCTGCACGATAAAAAGCTCGCCGGTCGCGCCGTCTTTGGCCCATTCTATATCCATCGGCTGATAGTGCCCGCGCTTTTCGGAAAAATATTTTTCTATCTTGAGGCACCACTCTGCGAGCTTGATCGCCTCATTATCGGTTATTACAAAGAGCTTTTGCTCTTCTTTCTTTACTTCCGTTTTTTTGGTCCCGTTTTTGCCGTAGATCAATTTAATATTTTTCTCGCCTAACTTTTTACCGATAATCGGTTCTTTGCTTTTATTTTCCAACGCCGGTTTAAAAACTATAAATTCATCCGGAATCACTTCGCCCTGCACGATGAACTCTCCAAGCCCATAAATAGCGTTTATCACGATCACTTTGTCAAAACCGGTTTCGGTATCCAGCGTAAAAGAAACCCCGGAGGCGGACATATCCGAACGCACCATACACTGCACACCCACCGAGAGCGCCGCATCGAAATGCGAAAAGCCTTTGTCGGCTCGATAAGATATTGCCCTATCCGTGAAAAGCGAAGCAATGCATTTTTTTGTGTAAGCCAAAACATCCCTTATCCCGCGGACATTCAGATATGTCTCCTGCTGGCCGGCAAACGAAGCGCCCGGCAGATCTTCGGCCGTAGCGGAAGAGCGCACGGCTACGTCCCTATCCTTGCCGTATTTTTCTTCCAGCTTTTTGTAGGCTTCTCCGATCTTTTCTTTTAAATCTTTCGGCAGATCCGCTTTTAGTATGGCCTTGCGGACTTTCTCTCCGCGCTTTTGCAGATTGTGTATATCTTTTGTATCCAAATCGGAAAGAATTTTCTTTATTTCCTCATCCAAGCCTGTTTCCTTTAAAAAGTGCCTGTATGCCTCGGCAGTTATGGCAAAACCATCCGGAATATTTACACCCTTCGGCACTAAATTGGAGTACATTTCTCCCAATGCCGCATTTTTTCCACCGACCAAAGGCACATCTTCTATACCGACTTCGCTCCACCATTTTATGAAAGTATTGTTGTTTTCCATCATATTTCGATTATAACATAAAATAACTTATTCTTTTGATATTTTTATCAACCTTTCGTATTTTACTCGCCTTTCCGGTTTCCCAGGCGCGCCAGCCTTAAGGCCAAAACAGCCGAAAGCATAGGCGAGGTCGGCGATAAAATCATCCATAGTCTCCCCGCTCCGGTGACTTACAATAAGCTCTATGCCATTTTTTCTAGCAGTTTCCATGGTGTCCAGTGTCTCGGTTAAAGTACCTATTTGATTTGGCTTGATAATCATCGCATTGATGCTTTCAAGACTGATCGCTTTTTCCAAAAGTTCTCTGTTGGTGACGGTGAGATCGTCTCCGACTACCAAAAGCCCGCGGCCGAACAGTTTGGAATTATTTTTCTTCAGCTTCCAGAAACTGCTAAAATCTTCTTCGCCAAAAGGATCTTCTATGGAAAGAAGATCGAATTCCCTTATGAGCAACTTATATATATCAGCCAATTTTTCTTTGGAGATATTTTTACCTTCCACTTTATAATTTTCTCCGTCAAAAAAAGAAGAAGCGGCGACATCTAGAGCAAGCCTGGTTTCTTCTTTGTGGTTATTTTGGCGGATCGCCTCTTTTAGATATTCAAGGGGTTTCCTTATGTCATAAATCTGGGGCGCATACCCGCCTTCGTCTCCTAGAGGGGTCGCCTTAACACCCAAATCTTTTTCCATAATTTCTCTTAAGGAATTTAAAATCCTATCCCCCACTTCCAAGGCTTCTTTTGCGTCATCCGTATCAGGGACTATATGGTACTCTTGAAAAGCCAAGCCATTTTGGGCATGCTTGCCGCCATTTATCAGGTTCATATAAAGATACGGGACTTTTCTGGATTTTTTTATGTCTCTTAAGGTCCGCAAATATTCAAATGTTTCCATAAAGCTCGCTTTCGCCGCCGCCTTGGCTACGGCGATCGATACGCCGATCATCGCATTCGCGCCGAGCTTCTTCTTGTTTTCAGTGCCGTCAAGCTTAATCATTATCTTGTCTATCACTTCTTGATTCATGATATTCTGCCCGATCAAAGCCGGGGCAATAATGGTGTTTACATTCATTATGGCTTCGGACACCGGCAAAACATGCGCTTCGTGCTTCCCGGTAGAGGCTCCGGATGGCACGGAAAAACTGCCTGATTTATCTCCCACAGAGACGGTTACCATAATCGTCGGGTTTCCCCGCGAATCTTTTATTTCCACTGCTTCAATTTTTGTGATTTTCCTATCCATTTTTGTTTAATGTCAAAGGTGCCCTTTGGCAATTTGTGTTGTAATTAATAAATTTCCCTGTTATAGCATCCCTCGCAGTAAATAATTTCTGGTCTCTCCGGCGCATAACTCGTCTCAAATTCATTGGTGCATCCTTCTTTCATGCACTTCCTGTGCCAGAGCTTCAAAGGATTACGCTGTTTTAATCTATTGTAGTGCCTACAGTTGGGACAGAGTCTGGGTAGTGGTAAATTCATGCGTTTGTAGAAATTGTACTCATCCGGGATGATTTTAAAGGCTTCAGTGCATTGCTCGTTGCATTCTCCCTGATGTTCACATTCTATGACTTTGTTGATAATATCGTCTTTTACCTCTTTGATATCATCCGGTATATCTTTATTGTATATATCTATCTTGTAGTTTCTTTCTTCCTTCTCTTTCCATCTATATCCTTGTTTTAAAGCTTCTTCCTTGGTTAAAGGAAAGTATTCTTGAGCTATGGTTTCGTTGTAGCAAAATGGGCTTAATTCCGGCGGGAAGAACTCTCCATATTTGTATATCCTTCCCTTTTTATCTATATAGGGCATATCGTTCATGTGTTTGATTATCTTGGGGACCAGTTCTTCGTATTCTTCCTTGGTGTATTGCTTGTTGAGGATGCAGTAGCTTTTATTTTTAAGACCGATGCAGGGGAAGAGATGATTGGAAGAAGAACAAAAATCAGAATACGTTATATCATTTGAATCACCTATTGTATTTGAAAATTTAGCGCTGTTTACTTTCCAATATCCTATGTATTCATAACACAACTCCATAAATTCGCAGTAGTTTATATCCTGAACATCTTTCGCATCTATTATCTGTTTGCAATATTTTGTATCTTCGCATCTTTTTATGTCAAAACAATACTTTGAATTTTTTGATTGCACTATATGGTCGCCGCTTACTCTCAACGAGTTTAATATGGTACTCCACCTATGGGGAAATTTCAGTTTTAATTCAAAAAAATTTTTCGCAATTTCTTCAAAGCCTTTAGCGCCTCTTGAGAGCAACTCTTCTTTTTTCTTAAAAAATTCTTCCCGAGAGAATACTTCATTATAAATGTTGTACTTTTGCCCGCGCAGACCGACACAACCGATGCAATCTTGGCAGTTTTTACAATCGAAACAATAAATCAAATTCAAAGAATTCGAGCAATCCTGGCAAAAAGATGAAGCGGACATTTTTTCGCAATCTATGCATTCATAACAATATTCACATTCCCTGACTAGGTAGCTATCCAAACAATATTTGGATTCATAAGGAGAGCCATAAAGGCAATTCTCTACGGCTATCGAACCGAAACACAAATATGAATCTTTGACATCAGCCGTGTAATTGCAATAATCAGAATTTTTCGTATTAGGATTGATCAGGGCAGGCCTCGGCGCCTTTTCCAATAAAATCCTAAATTGAGAGAACAAAGACTTATCAAAATCATATAAACTTCCATAATCTGCGGGATCCCATTTATCACTCCACCAACACGATGAGCAGTAAACGGGGAATGGCTTATCAGGGGTATACATTGAAACTATTTTTTTACCGCATAAATCACATTCCCTATGATATAAATTTCTTTCATTTCTGAAATTTAATCTCCTCTGCAACCTACATTCCGGGCAAAAAGTGGGCGGGGGGACGCCGATCTTTTCATAGAATCCGAAATCATCCGGCTCGATAATAAAGTCTTTGTGGCAATTCTGGCAATTTTTTGTTTCTTCTTTGTATCCCATAAATTCCTTAATATACAATATACTGTATGTTAACGTTTTTTCTTCTTTCTTAGACTACCATATATGATAGTCTAAGGTTTTTAATAATTTTACTTACTTTTTAATAAAATCATCAAGTCGGAGACATTGGCGCCGGTGGGGCCAGTTTCTATCAAATCGCCGGTCTTTTCAAAAAATTCATAGGAATCCAATTTTTCAGCATATTCTCTCGGCTCTAAATTGGAATTAAAGGCTTTCTCTAAAGTCACGGCATCCGCTATGCCTCCGGCCCGATCGCTATTATCCAAGCCATCGGAAGCAAAAGAAACAAAAACCGTTTTTTCATCCCTTATTTTATCGCATAGAGCAAGCAAAGACAAATGCGTATTCCTGCCTCCTTTGCCAGCGCCTTTCTTTACCTCAATAGACGGCTCGCCGGCCGCCAAGACGACTATGCCGGAAGTGGACTTATTTTTGCCCCAGAATTTATCCCAAAAACTTTTCTTGCTAGCTTGGAACATTTTTTGCAAAACTACGTTGTCTTTATCATACAGATCATAGGAGACAATCCTGGTCTCAAAACCGAGTTCCAAAGATTTGTCTTTCATCGCCATTACGGCAATCTTGTTGGAGACTAAGACAAAATTGTGCACTTTTTTGAAATATTTATCCTCTTTTGGGGTTTCAATCAGATTATAATTGCCCAGTTTCTTTTCCTTGATAATTTTTTCCGCATGGCGCACGGTCGTCACGTCTTTATAGGTCGGTCCGGAAGCTACGTCATAAAAAATATCTCCCGGTACATCGGAAAAAATAAGGCTGATTACCGTCGCCGGATAAGCAAGCTTTGCAAAACCCCCACCCTTGAATAAAGATAAGTGCTTTCTAACCGTATTCATTTCCGAAATAGTCCCGCCAGTTTTAAGAAACGCATCATAAAGCTCCGCGCCGGCTCTGCATTCTTCTTCGGGATAGCAAAGCAAAGCCGAACCCCCGCCCGAAACGAGGGCTATTATGAGATCCTCTTCGTTTGAATTGCTTATTATTTCATATATCCTTCTTCCTGCTTCTACGTTCGCATTTGAAGGCACTGGATGCGTTCCAGAAAAAGATTCAATGTATTTTAAATTAATCTTTTGCAAGCCGATGACTGCGCCATCTGTAATTTTGTCCCCAAAAATATTTTCCAGGACTTTGGCCGCTTCGGAAGAGGACTTGCCGAAACCGACAACTTTAATCCTCTTAAATTTACTTAAATCAAATTTTTCTCCGTCAATGTGTAAAAAATTGCCATTTAATTTAAAATAGTAATCTATCGCCTTTTTGGTATTTATAGCCTCTAAACCGGACTCTATTATTTCTAAGACTTCTTTTCGATCTTCATTTATTGCCAATTTATCAAAATTTTTTATTGAGTGTTCTCTCATTTTAGAGGTATTGTTTTATTATTAAGGCGGACTTTTGAAATTTTTCTTTTTCTTCCGGAGGAAGCTCCAAATCCCAAGATTTTACTATCCCGCTTCTGCCTATTACCGCCGGTGCGCCTAAATATAGATCGCTTACGCCATTCCAATTTTCTAAATGATGCGAAAGAGACAAGATTTTATTTTGATCAAAAAGTATGGACTCTACTATATCCGCTACCGTCATGGCTATGCCGTAATATGTCGCTCCTTTTTTACTGATGATTTCATAAGCTTCTTTTTTTATGCTCTCTTCAATCTCCATCTTTTCTTCTTTGGAAAGCAAGTTACCCATGGATTTGCCCCCTATGTTGACCGTACTCCAAGCTACAAATTCGCTGTCGCCATGTTCACCCATGACAAAACCTCCCACTTGAGCGCTATCTACTGAAAATTTATTTGCCAAAGCAAAACGAAGCCTGGCTGTATCTAAGCTCGTGCCTGTGCCGAAAACCCGGGTCTTGGGCAAGCCGGATACTTCCCTGGCCAAATGCGCGATTATATCCACTGGATTGCTGACCACGATAATTAATGCCGTATTTTTCACCTGTCCGATTTCTTTAAAAATAGAAGAAACGATATTTTTGTTTTTGGCTACCAAATCCAGCCTGGTTTCTCCCGGCTTTTGCGTCATTCCAGCTGTCATAATTACGATATCCGCATCGGTTGCATCTTTATAGTTCCCTACTCTCACTTTTTCAATTTCCGAGAAAGAAAGACCGTCTTCAATATCCAAAACTTCGCCTAAAACTTTTTCCTGATTTATATCTACCAGAACTATTTCAGAACCCAGATTCTTTGCGACCAAAGTATAGGCTACGGTCGAACCAACTGCGCCGGCCCCAATAATCACTATCTTTTGTTTGAGACTCTCATTTTGCATATTTTAAATTATATCACATTACTTGAACCAATTTTTAATGAAAGAAAAGAATCCCGAAGAGCTATTTTCGGGCGCTAAAGGCTTGTTTTTATCATCCACAATCATTATCATGCTTTCCCCGTCTTTAGCCAAACCGAATTTCTCGCGGATATTTTCCTCCACCCCCTTATCTGTCTTCAAACTACCTATTTCAGAAGAAAGTTTCCATTTCTCATTCTCAAGCTGGTTCAGTTTTTCTTGCGCCAATTTCTTATTCTTAGAAGTTTCCTCCATTTTGGAAATGAGGCTGAACAAACTATAGCCGAAAAAAATTACAACCGCCCCTAAAAAAGCCAAAAATGCCTTGGAGCGTATCATTCTTTTAAAGCGAGTATTTTTTTGAAAACTTCTCATGGTGTGATACTATTATTATATGTTTTTTAATAAAAAACATCAAAAGAAAATCCAAATCATCTGGACCATAATAAGCATCTTAATTGTTATGGGTATGATTTTGCTTTACTCGCCTGTATTTTCCATAAAATAATTAGTCTTCGCTTTTTCGCATCATTTTCAGAAAAACGTCTTCTGGGATATTCACTTTGGCGTTTTCTTTCATTTTGGCTTTCCCGCGTTTCTGTTTTTCTAAAAGCTTTTTCTTGCGGCTCACATCGCCTCCGCCCACTACCTTGCTGCCATGCATCAGAACGTCTTTGCGATAAGCAGAAATCGATTCGGAAGCGATAATCCGGCCCAAAGCACTGCCTTGGATCTTAAAAGCGAATTGCTGGCGCGGAATTATCTTTTTCAGCCTTTCCACTTGAGTTCTGGCTTCTTCTTCTATCCGACGTCTGGAAACTATTCTCGTGAAAGCTGGCATCACTTTATCTGCTACCAGGATATCTAGCCGAACCACATCCGCTTCGCAATATTCGCCTATCTCATAAGATATAGAGGCATAACCAGAAGTCAGACTTTTCAGATCGTCAAAAAAATTGCGCATAAGTTCCCGTAGGGGCATATCAAGTACGATAACGGAACGATTGTCTCCGAAACTATCCGTGATATGCACTTTTGCTTCATGATCAAAAAAGAAGGGCATAAGGAGGCTCACGTAAGACCCAGGGGCGATAACTTTCACCGAAACCCACGGCTCAAAAACTTTCACCATTTGCCCGCCTGCCGGGAAAAAGTGAGGCGAGTATACCATTTGCTCTTTACCATTATGCAAGACGACTTTATAAGTGATTGAAGGCATGGTTACCACCAAATGCAAATTAAATTCCCTTTTCAATCTCTCTGTAATTATTTCCAAGTGAAGCATCCCCAAAAATCCGCATCTGAAACCCTTGCCCAAAGTTCCCAAAGATTCTTCTTCATAGGAAAAAGCGGAATCGGAAAGCTTTAATTTGCCGAGCGCAAGTTTCAAATTTGGAAAATCATCGGCATCTTCCGGGTAGATTGAAGCCCAAACCACTGGTTTCGGATTCATATACCCGGGAAGAGCGGGCAACGGCTTTTTGCCGAAAGTGATAGTGTCGCCCACCGAGGCTATGCCTGGTTTTTTGATGCCGGTTACTATATATCCTATCTCTCCCATGCCTATGGAATCTTTGGGCTGTTCTTCTGGAGAAAAAATTCCTACTTCAAGCGCAATGAATTTCTCTCCGGAAATGGAAAAAAGAAGCCCGTCCCCCTTTTTTATGGAACCTCCGAATACCCGCACATAAACGATCACTCCGCGATGCGAATCGTAGTTAAAATCAAAAACCAAGGCCTGACAGCTTTCTTTCGTCTCAATGCCTTTCTCCGGAGGAGGAATCCTTTTTATCACTTCTTTTAAGAGATTCTCCACTCCGTAACCGGTTTTGCCGGAAACTTCCAAAATGGAATCCGGGTCTACATCAAGGAGCACAGCTACTTCCATCTTTACTTCCTCTATGTGGGCAAGCGGAGAATCCACTTTGGAAACAACCGGGACGATAACGAGACCGCTTTCGCGCGCCATTTCAAGGGTAGTTAAAGTCTGCGCCTGTACCCCTTGAGTCGCGTCTATAAGCAAAATTGAGCCTTCTACGGCCTTCAGCGCCCTAGATACTTCATAAGAGAAATCTATGTGGCCCGGGGTATCAATCAGGTTAAGAATATAATCTCCTTCTGGGACTGGTCCTGACCCGTTAGAATGATAATTCATTCGCACGGGTTGCATTTTTATGGTAATTCCCCGCTCTCTTTCAAGTTCCATATTGTCCAAAAACTGCTCGCGCATTTTGCGAGCTTCAATGGTGTGTGTAATCTCAAGTATTCGGTCCGCCAAAGTGGATTTGCCGTGATCAATATGTGCGATAATCGAAAAATTTCGAATGTGTTTTAGGTTTTGGGCTGAATTCATATATGACTTTCAATATAGCAGAAACCGGGAAAATTTTCATTTACAGCTCTTCCTGCGGAGAGAGGAAAATCCTGATCTTCCAGAACTTGGTTCTAAGCGTCTGCCAGAGCTCTTTTAATTCTTCGCTCTTTAAAAGATAAAGCGCGAGAATGCCGACCAGTATGCCCAAAATGCCGGAGATAAAACCTTGGAGAAACACTCCGAGGCCAGTGTTCAAATTGAAAAAGTTTGAAAATAAATTAAGCCCGAGATAAGCTATAAAGCCGATAAAGAACGAGGCTCCCAGGCTTTGAAAAGAAGTCCGGGCGATAAAAGGCTCTCCTTTTTTTAAGAAATCTCTCTTCACAAAATACCAATGCAAAATAAAATTTATGGTCGTACCCAGAGAATACGCAAGTGGAAGCATCAACACTTCTGTTCCCGGAACATCGGAAACTTTGAGAAACGATTCGATAAAATACCTGAAGTAGGCAAAATTTTCAAAAACTCTCAAAAAAACAAAAGAAAAGATGATAATGAGTATTGAACAGAAGAGATTCACGGTAAGCGGACGCTTGGTGTCTCCGGCGGCATAATATGCCCTGGAGAGAAGCGGGACCATTGCTTGGGAAATGATAGAAACGGAGAATATGGCCAGAGCCGCCGCCACTAAGCGGGTATCATTCCAAGAAAAATATCCCGTTCCCAAAATCACACGAACAATTTGTGCTCGTAATACTATAAAAAGAAAAACAACCGGTAAAGACCAAAAAATAATTTGCCTTGCCGATAATTTTAGATGCTTTTTGAATTCTTCATTATTTCTTTCAGCAAAAGCTTTTACTAAAGATGGAAAAGCTGCCACGGCATAAGATATACCAACAATATTCAGAGGAACTGTGTTTAAATTAAAAGCAAAGTTAAAGATAGAAATTGAGCCTCCGGGCAAATAAGAAGCAAGTGCAACGATAGAGAGAAGCGCTATACTGTTAAAGGAAAGTCCTAGTGTTCTAGGAAGAGAGGTCGTAGCAATGCGTTTTATTTCTTTGTAATCTATAGAGAAAAAATTGGAAAACTTCGGTGCAAAACCGGAAGTATGCGAAGCTACAGCTTGAATTGAAAAATGAAAAAAGGCACCTAAGATTACGCCAAAAACCAAGCCAACAATGCCAAAAATCGGATACAAAAACATCACTCCGATAATGATACCTATGTTGTAGAAAATCGGGCTTAGAGAATAAATGAAAAATTTCTTGAAAAGTTGGGTAACCGTCCCAAAAAGATTTGAAAGACCCATAAGTATCGGCGAAAGGAGCATAATCCTGGAAAAGAGAATTACCTTTGATTGCAACGAGGCTGGAAACCCGGGAGCAATGAATCCCATCAGATACGGGAGCAGGAAAAATACTAAGATAGAAACCAAAACCATAGAGGAAAGGAATATCGTAAAAACATCGTTCAGAAGTTTGCCGGCTGATTCAGTGACTTCATCCCCTTTCATTTTTTCCACGATAAAAGGAATAAGAACTGTAACAGAAGCAAGGGATGCCACTGAAATGTAAATCAAATCCGGCACTCTAAAGGCCGCATAATATGTATCAAGAAGCGGAGACGGTCCGATAAAATGTGCGATAGACCTATCTCGGAAAAGAGCTAAAATTTGCGAAAGCAAAGTAAAGAGTCCCATCAGCAACGCCGCCTGGTTTATACTTCCATATTCTTTACTGAAAAACTTTAAGATTCTCTGCATCCCTTAAGACAAACTATTCAGTTTTATTTTTTGGTTTTAGTATTGCTTTTTGTTGAAGGCAAAGAAGGAGTTTGTGATTCTGTCGGGGTACTTACCGAGGGAGCCTGGGCTGAACCTCCGCTTTTTAGGGAATTCACATATTGAATCAAGTCTTTATTATTAGGCGCAAAGGAAAGAGCTGATTCGGCATAATTTATAGCCGTGGAATTGTTGCCGTCCGCTTTCTCAACTTGAGATAAAGTTATCAAGGCCTCTATATAATCGGCTTTTAAGTTAAGAGCAGCTTGAGCCGAGTCCCTGGCTTCTTTGATCTTACCGGCCGCAAGGTAAATTCTTGCTATAGAAAGCTTTATGCCGGGATTGAGCGGATTCAGTTCGGTTGACTTATTATATGCCTCCAGGGCTTTATCATACGCATCTTTTACTCCGAGCATCCCGGCAGTATTGTAAGTTACACCCAAAGAATTATAGTTTAGATAGTTGGAATCATCAAAATTCACCGCTGCTTGAGCGCTGTTTATCATCTGCCCAATATCTGTTTGCAATTCTGTTTTGTCCGCATCAGTCAGAGAAGAAGAACCCTTGGCAATCAGATTATTTATTTTTGTGAGATATACTTGTGTATAAGTTCGGAGATAAAGATCATTTGGATAAAGAGAGACAGCTTTGGCAACTGAGGTTTCGGCACTATCTATATTGCTAGCCAAAAAAGCGTTCCCGAAATACGATACTGAAGCCATTCTTTCTACGTACTTAAACCCGGCAGCGGCAGAGATAATCATAAGTATGACCATTATCAAAACCGAGAAAAAACTCCTTCTCGGGTCTTCTAAAAGCGAAATGTGAATTTCTCCCTCGGAACTGCTTGATGAAGAAAGACCGATAAAAACTCCGGTAAAGGCAAAAGCAAGAAAAAAAATAACTTCGCCGGTAGAATAGAAAAATGATGCGATAAACAAGTAAAGTGAAGCCACAAAAAATATCATTACTTCCCAACTGACATTGTTTTTTATGCTGAAGAAAAGATATCTGAATCCGGTAATGACAAAAAGAACGAAGAAAAGTATCCAGGCTACGATCCCCAGAAGCCCGGTAGTTGATGCAAAAGTGGGCAGTAGCCCTGAACCGGAATTAAAGGAAGTATCCCAAAATTGAGTGTTATTGATAGCTTGAGGTTTAAACATCGCCCAAACTTGCCCGAATTTATTTGGCCCTACACCTAAAACAGGATTTTTCACGAGCGACTGTCCGGTAACGGACATGGTAGTCATAAAAGACGGACCAACTTCAGTATTAGAAAGACCTAAGAGAGAAGGCAAAAGCCCACCCATAAACTGACTTGACATAAAGAAGAGGAGGGAAATTAAAACCACAACAAAGGAGAAAATCGGAAAATATCTTTTTTCTCCCTCCACCCCTTTCTTGCTGAAAGATAAAGAAACTTTGTAAACGAAAATTATCAAAGCAAAAACCCCGAGCATCTCCCAAACCAGCGGGAAATTGACGGCTGCAGCGAGTAAGATAGAGAAAAGGATCAGTAATCCGAGTAACCATTTTATAAGTTTTGAAGTTTGGAAAAATTCAAGGATAAAAAGCGAGATAACCACAGAAAAGCCAGTAAAGAGTCCGAAGGCATTCCAAGAACCCAGAAGGTTGTCCGTCTTATCCGCTAAAATTCCGAGGGAAAAAACGCTTGGAAGAAAAAAACGAAAAGTTTGAAACAAGAATAAAACTACGGAAGATATTATCACCCCCCAGAAAACTTTTTTAGCGCTCTTTTTGTCTTTGAGTATTACGGACGAAGCGAGCATGAGGAGAAACGCGGCAAGCATAAAGTAGAATGTACCTATATCAAACATAATACCAAAGAGAGAAATCCCGATTGAGGAAGAAAAAATGGAAGACACTAAAAATGACAAGGCGATTCCCAAACCGGAAAACAGAAGCCATGATTTCGGCAAAATTATTTTACCGTCTGAAAATCTGGCTGCGATCCAAAAAATAATTGAAACAACCAGACCAATCACGAGCAAAAGCCCTTTTGAAGAATTAATCGGCATCTGTGCAAAAGGTAGAAAGAAAACCGGAAGAAACACTATTACTGCAAAAAGCGACCAAAAAGAAATTCTATCTAAAACATTTGATAACATTTTATTTTATTCTATTAAAACTAATAAAAGCGACTTGGTTTTACTCATCCAGTATACTACATATGACGGATTTTAAAAAACCTGTTTTTAAACCAAAATGTTGATAACTCTGCCCTTGACGTAAATGATTTTCTTTATTTTATTTTGGGCTATGTATTTCTGTACCGCTACCTCTTTCAAGGCTTTTCCTTTTGCACTTTCTTCTTCCTCATCCGCTCCGACGATGATTTCAGCCCTTACTTTGCCATTTATCTGAACGGCAATTTTTACTTCGCTGTCTTTAGCCAGATTTTCGTCCCACTTGGGCCAATCCGACAAGAAAATACTTTTTTTCTCTCCCAGAGAATGCCATAATTCTTCGGCTATGTGCGGAGCGAATGGCGCCAAAATTTGCAGGAATTTTTTGTAATCTTCCACTCTCACTTTGCCAAAGTCGGACATTAACGTTGCCAATGTCCGACTTTGGCAAACAACTTTTTCCATTTCTGTGGCAAATATCATCATTGCCGATATGGCTGTATTAAAACGCATATTTTCTATATCTTCTGAAACTTTTTTGATAGTTTTGTGCAGAAGTTTTTGCAAAGCCAAGCCCGCCTTCGGAGAAGGTCTCTCCTTCCCCATTCGGGATAAGGAAAGACCTTCTCCTATACGCCAAACTTTTTCGATAAATCTCCTTGAACCGATTATACTCTCCGTACTCCAGGCGACCGCATCTTCAAACGGGCCCATAAACATTTCATAGATGCGCAAAGTATCCGCGCCGTAAGTTTTCACGATACTGTCCGGATTGATCACGTTGCCGAGCGATTTGGACATTTTTACGCCCCCTTCGCCCAGGATCATCCCGTGCGAAGTCCTTTTCATATAAGGTTCCACTGTCGGTACCAACTTCAGATCATACAAAAACTTGTGCCAAAATCTGGAGTAGAGCAAGTGGAGCGTAGTGTGTTCCATCCCACCGTTGTACCAATCAACCGGGACCCAATATTTTAATTTATTTTTATCAGCAAAAGTTTTGTTATTTTGGGGGTCTGTGTACCGCAAGTAATACCAAGAACTCCCCGCCCAGTTGGGCATTGTGTCTGTCTCTCTCTTTGCCTTACCGCCGCATTTCGGACATTTGGTATTTACCCACTTGGAAATTGAAGCGAGCGGGCTCTCGCCTGTATCCGTCGGCTTGTAGCTTTTTACTTCCGGCAATTTTACCGGCAAATCACGCTCCGGTACCGGCACAATTCCCTGCCCTAAGGGATCTCGAAGGGCGCATTTTTCACAAAATACCACCGGTATCGGCTCGCCCCAATATCTCTGCCTGGAAAAAACCCAATCCCTAAGTTTGAATTTGGTCATAATTTTCCCGCCGACAGCTTTAGTGATTTCCTTAATTGCTTTTTCGGAAGATAGATTATTGAACTTACCAGAATTAATTAAAATTCCTTCTTTAATATGTGGTTGTGGTCCATAAAATGTTAAATTGGCCACTGTGTTAGGTCTAACTACATATTTTATTTTTAAATTATATTTATTTGCAAATTCCCAATCGCGCTCATCGTGCGCCGGTACTGCCATCACGGCGCCTGTGCCGTAGCCCGCAAGCACATAATCAGCAACCCAAACAGGCACTTCTTCGCCATTTGCAGGGTTTACTGCTTTTATACCTTTCAATTCTACACCAGTTTTTTCCTTCTCATCCGCCATCCTTTCCATCTCAGATTTATTCTTTGCCTTCCTAATGTATTCCTCTACTTCTTTCCTATTTTCTAATCTGTCAAAGAGACTCTTTGACAAAAGTGGATGCTCTGGCGCGAGCACCACATAAGTCACCCCGAAAAGCGTGTCTGCGCGAGTGGTGA
>CAYQKC010000004.1:0-9334 GCA_964418145.1 uncultured Candidatus Saccharibacteria bacterium | reverse complement strand
TCTGGCGCGAGCACCACATAAGTCACCCCGAAAAGCGTGTCTGCGCGAGTGGTGAAAACTTTAATAATCTCACCCCCACCCTCTCTCCTTGATAAAGAGAGGGGTGCCGAAGGCGGGGTGAGGTGAAATTCAATCTCGCTTCCTTCACTTTTCCCGATCCAATTTCTCTGCTGGATTTTTACCCGTTCCGGATAATCTACCAGATCCAGGTCTTTATCAAGCCGCTTTGCGTATTTAGTGATAGCGAGCATCCATTGCTCCTTTTCCCGCTTTTCGGTCTGCGTCCCGCAACGTTCGCATTTTCCATCCACCACCTCTTCGTTGGCAAGGCCGATCTTGCAAGACGGACACCAATTAATATTTATTTTGGCTTTATAAGCGAGACCCTTTTTCAAAAACTGCAAGAAGATCCATTGCGTCCATTTATAGTATTTCGGATCGGTGGTGTTTATCTCCCGCGACCAGTCAAAAGAAATACCAAGCATTTTTATTTGCCTACGAAAATTATCTGAATTTCTTTTTGTCACTACAGCCGGATGAATACCTGTCTTGATTGCATAGTTTTCCGTAGGTAGACCAAAAGCGTCCCAACCAATTGGATAAAGAACATTGTATCCTTCCATACGGCGCTTTCTGGAAATAATATCCATACCTATATAAGGTCTAGGATGCCCCACATGCAATCCATCGCCGGAAGGATATGGAAATTCAATCAACGAATAAAACTTCGGCTTTTTGGAGCCATCCGAAGCAGAATTGATTTTGTTCTTTTCCCAATCCTTCTGCCATTTTTTTTCTATTTTTTTATGGTCGTAAATTTTACCTTTCATATTTTTTATTTTGACTTTCTAACCGCGAGCCAAATGAGCACTGCCAAAGCAAAACCCAAAATGAGTACCCTCACTAGATTGTCCGCTTGCGACCAATAGCGTATTGAGGCGATAACAAGCGAAAGCACCCCGCCCCAGGAAAGCCCGAGCACCAGAATTTCATTCGCCAAAAACATACCGAGCGCGAGAGATATAACTCCGAGCACCACCAAAACTATAAATACATTCCTGTTGTAAATATTCCTTGCATTATCGTAAACTTTTTGTTCTTCCTGAAATTTGTCTTGCCGCACCTGTTCTGCTGATTTGTCCGGAGGATTTACTGGCATGATTTGGACTGTTACATAATCGTTGTAATTCGGCTCTTTATAAAAGAGCGAGATTGTGTAATTAAAAAATAAATTTAGAACTATAACTATACCCAAAACGAGCGCCCACCTGAACAATTTAGGTTTATTTGTTTCCATCAGATTATTTTAGCAAAAAATCAGGATTTAAGCACTCCAGATGACTGTGTTTGAAAGCGGTATTACCCGCCCTTTTGATTTTTCAGAAAGGCAGAGTTCTCCGCAAACCGTCTCGCCACCCAAGCCCTGCATTGCGTTATCAAGCGCGTAACCCAGAGAAAGCGAAGAAGAATCCACGGCATAAGAATTTAAAATAACAAAAAGAGGTTTGTCGGAAAGGACTTTCCTGGCCAGAGTGAGAAGTTTTTCCAAATTTTCTTCCAGCTTCCAAACTTCGCCTTTGGGACCTCGTCCGAATTTTGGCGGGTCCATAATAATACAATCATACCTATTTCCGCGTTTCACTTCCCTTTCCAAAAATTTCAGCGCATCATCTACAATCATCCGCATCGGCGCTAGGGCAAGCTCAGGATTCAAATTTTGGTTTTCTTTGGCTAAGGTCACAGAAAGTTTGGAAGCGTCCACATGCGTGACTTCCGCGCCGGCACGGAGAGCAAACAAACTCGCAAGGCCGGTGTAGCCGAAGAGATTCAGAAATTTAATTGTGGAAGGTCTTTCCTTCCCCTCCCGGGGGAAAGAGAGGCTTTCCACAATTTTCTCTTCTATAAAATCCCAATGCACTGCCTGTTCCGGGAAAAAAGAAAGATGCCGAAAAGGCGTAGGCGAAGCAAAAAACTTCACGCCCTTATATTCCATTTGCCACTTTTTTTCTACACCATTTTTTATCCTCCATCCGGACTTGTCAGCTTCCTTGGAAGTTATAAATCTCCCATCTGCTTTGGTCCATTCTTTTTCTGGCAAAGTTTTATTCCAAACGGCGTCTTCAAACGGCCGAGCAAAAATGTATTTACCGAACTTCTCCAACTTTTCCCCCTCCCCGGTATCCAGTAATTCATACTCGGACCAATCTTTGTTATAAAAAATTTTAATTTCTTTTTTCATAATTATATTTTAAACTCAATTACATCCCCGTCTTTTACGATGTATTCTTTGCCTTCGGTGCGGACCAGGCCTTTACCGCGGGCGCTCGCATACGAGCCTGCGTCGAGCAAATCTTTCCAATTTATGATTTCCGCGCGGATAAATTTGTCGTGGAAATCAGTGTGTATGGCCGTGCCCGCCACAGGCGCCGTAGAACCTATCTTTATAGTCCAGGCGCGCGTCTCATCTTCGCCGGTCGTGAAAAAAGTTTCCAAGCCGAGCAGTTCATAGCTTGTTTTTATTAAATTATCAAGGCCGGTACCAAAAATCGGATCAATCTCTATATATGGTCCCGGAATCTTTTGTTTAAAATCATCCAAAATTTTTTCATTCACTTCGGAAGTGTTTAAAACATAAAGGGTGGGTTTTTTTATTCCGGCTTGTTCTAATTCAAAATTTATTACTTCTATATCAAAAAGCGGATCAATATTATTACTTACATGAATAATACTGTCATCTTTAAAAATTCTAACCACTTCAATAATCGCATCCACTTCGCGAATATACGATAAAAATTTATTACCTAGTCCCGCACCTTCCGATGCACCCTTCACTAACCCAGCTATATCTACGAATTCCACCACAGCTGGAATAGTTTTGGCCGATCTGGAAAACTCTGAGAGCTTCCAAAGTCTCTCATCCGGCACTGGCACCACTCCGATCGACGGGTCAATCGTGCAGAAGGGATAATTCTCTGCCGGTACGGATTTCTTTGTAAGCGTGTTAAAAAGCGTGGATTTCCCCACGTTTGGCAGACCTACAATTCCTATACTTAGTGACATACAGAAACTTTATCAAAAAAAATGCCAAAAATAAAGAACTATTTTATAGTGCCTTCTTTACCACTTCTTTATAAGTCAAAACACTTTCTTTCAGAATTTTCCGCACTACCTCATAAACTTTTTCGCGAAAAAGTTTTTAAAACATGCCTTTATTCTAACTTATTCGTCTATGATTTCAAAGTCATCGCCGGAGTTTCCTTTAAACGGGTTTTTCCTGCCTTCTCGGCGCACAAAATACACGCCCGTGGAAGCTACAGCCAAAAACCCCGCTAAACCAAACCAGTAAAAGGCGCCGTTTCGGTTTTCCTCGCTTCCTGAGGCGTTTGCGCCCAGGCCCTCTACTACAGGAATATCCGAAACGGTAATTTCCTTTTTTAATGGCATTTTTTTCTCTATCTTCGGTAAATCTGAGACACCAGGTGTTGTAGAATCTTTAACACCCGGTGTCTGAAATTTAAAAACGGTTTCCCAATTATTATCCGCAAGTTTCAAGCTCGCTTTATCTAAAAAATCAAAGCCGGTAATTTGAGGTGGGAGTATTGTTTTCTTTTTGGAACTCAAAATCGTGTTTTTCGGAAAAATAAATTTATGCGCGTCGGAAAGGAGCATCCAACCGGAAATATCCATATCGTAATCCGCCTCGTTTAGAAGCTCGATAAAAAAGTCCGCTTCATTTCCTACTCGCAAGATAGAAACTCCGGCCGGTACAACTTTTAAAATTATTTTGTCGCTCGCATCCGGATCGGGAGAATAATAATTGCGATAGTAGCCTAAATTTATCAGGTACTCGCCGGGATAATAAAAAGTGTGAGAAATTTTTTCCGGGCTATTTGCTCTTATTTCTGTCGAGCTTCCGTCGCCAAAATTCCAGAAATATTTCCCATCATAGAGCAGTTCGCCTGAATAACCTGTGGTGTTTGCGGAAAAAGATACGGGCGCGCCGACGAAAGCGTGCGTCGGCGCGCCAATTTTTGTTTTGATTGTTTGGTTTTCAATCGTTTTTTGTGAAGTCATAATCGGCGGAGAACCGACGAGGGTCGTTATGTCGCCCGAAACTCCGCCTGGGGTATTTGTAGTGTTTGTATCTACAGAGGAATTAGAAATAGAGCTGTTAACTTTTATCGTATATGGTGAAGCCAAAGTGGTATCATAAGCGGTAGAATCTGCAGTATCTCTTTTTATATGAACAAGGATTTCGTATACCCCATTAATTAAAATTTTATCTTTTGGGGATATGGAGCCATTCCATATTTGAGTACAATAAGCAGTTCCATCACAAGAATTTGGAGAAAAAGTTTTATAAACACTAGAATCGTCAATTTTTTCAATTTTTACAGAAACCCAGTTTGGTATGCTTTCACTTGCAGAAAACTTAATTTCTACCGGTTTAATAATTGGATTTGCAACAATGCTGGCAGAATTGCCATCTAAAATATAAGAAATGGTGGGCGCCGTTCCACCTGCAAAAACACTCCTTGCAAAAAGCAATAAAAAAAGTCCTGCGATGAAGAGAAGTGTTTTATAGAGCACCTTTATTTTTATCTTTTTAGATATGCTATAATTATAGCATCATGGATATCAAAAAAATAGATTTTTTGGCCATCGGAGACATCGTTATTGACGCTTTTATAAAATTAAAAGACGCGCACGTGCATTGTAATTTGGATAAAGTCGGTCACGAGTTGTGCCTTTCTTTCGGAGATAAGATTCCTTACGAGTCGGTCACTGTCGTACCAGCCGTCGGCAACAGTCCGAATGCAGCGGTAGCCGCCGCTCGCTTGGGCTTAAGTACTGCTCTCATGACCAATATCGGCAATGACAAGCACGGTGAAGATTGTCTAAATAAATTAAAAGAAGAAAAAATAGAAACGGAAATGATAAAAATCGAAGCTGGTAAAAAGACGAATTATCACTACGTTCTCTGGTACGACGTGGATCGCACCATTTTAATCAAACATCAATTGTACGAAAGACATTGGCCAGATACTAAAGAAGCGAGCTTACTTAGCGTATCACCTTGGGTTTATCTCTCTTCACTCGGCGAAGACTCCTTGTCATTTCACACTGAAATCGTAAATTATTTAAATAAGCATCCGGAAGTACATCTCGCCTTCCAACCCGGCACTTACCAAATAGAATTCGGCACGGAAGCCTTGAAAGATATTTATACTCATACCGAAATATTTTTCTGTAATTTTGAAGAATCGCAAAGAATTTTAAAAACCGAAGAAAAAGACATTCTAAAACTTTCTCAAGGCATAGAAAAATTGGGCCCCAAAATGATAGTCATTAGTGATGGTCCGAATGGTGCATATTTTTACCAAAACGGCGAACTTTGGCACAATCCTATCTATCCGGATATCGCTCATCCGCTTGATCGCACCGGCGCCGGAGATGCTTTCTCGGCAACATTTACAGCCGGGCTCGCCTTGGGAAAAACACCGCTTGAAGCCTTCTCCTGGGGACCGATAAATTCAATGTCCGTAGTGCAAAAAGTGGGCGCTCAAGAGGGATTGCTTTCCAGAGAAAAATTGTTAGAATATTTAAGGGTCGCACCTGAAAATTATAAAATTAAAAAATTAAATTAAATATGGAAGAAATTCTACACATAAATCTTGAAAAAGAAGACAAGGAAACAACAAAAAGAAGCATAGCGAAACAAATGATAGAAGATCTGAGAAATCTCAAGTTAAGTGATGAAGAAATCAGAGAAATTTTAGAAAAAGAAGCAAAAAATCTAGAAAAACTGGCTAATTAGCCGGTTTTTCTTTTGATCACTTTTTTGACTGCCTCTTTAATATCTTTTATACCCAAGCCGTAATACTCTAGAAGTTCAAGCGGTTTGCCGGACTGACCAAATTTATTTTTCACGCCTATAAACTCCATCGGCACCGGATAGCTCTCCGCCAAAATTTCCGCCACGGCGCTCCCCATCCCACCCGCGATTTCATGGTCTTCGACGGTCACAATCGCTTTGGCTTCTTTGGCCAAAGTTATTATTGCTTCTCTATCTATTGGCTTTATGGTCGCAAGGTTTAATACTTTCGTTTTGATTCCTTCATTTTCCAATTCTTTGGCGGCGAGAAGCGCATAGTAAAGCATCTCGCCAGTCGCCATTATGCCTGCCTGGGCGAGACCTACCTCCGGCATCCAGTAAATTTCTGCTTTGCCCAAATCCATCGGAGTTTCTTCTGTCGTCACTAAAGACAGTTTTTCACGAGAAAGGCGCAAATATGCCGGTTTGCCAGTCTTGGCAATTTTTTTAGTCATCTTTTCTGCTTCCAATGCATCGCACGGCGAATAAACTTCCATATTCGGCAAAGCGCGCATCATAGCAATATCTTCAAGCATTTGATGACTGCCTCCGTCGGCGCCGACGGTAAGCCCGCCGTGAGAACCGATTATTTTTACCGGCCGGTCGTTGTAGGTAATAGTGGTACGAATTTGCTCATAATTCCTACCCGGAGAAAAAATTGCATAAGAACCGGCAAAAGGGATTTTGCCCATAGCGGCCATTCCGGAAGCCACTGTTACCAAGTTCTGCTCGGCAACGCCTATTTCAAAAAACCTCCTTGGAAATTTCTCGGCAAATTTTTTCATCTGCACCGATTCTACCAGATCTGCGCATAAAGCAACTACATTTTTATCTTCTTCACCCGCACGAACGAGCCCGCGCCCGAAACCGGCGCGAATGTATTCACATTCTACGTTTGGATTAAAAACTTTTGGATTTAATTTTAATTTTGGATTCAACATAAATTATATTCTAAGCGCTAGCGACCAGATTTTATTTTTTCTAATTCTCCGAGTGCCATATTCCTCTGTTCTTTGCTCGGGGCCATGCCGTGCCATTTGTAATCTCCTTCAAATTCCTTTACGCCCTTGCCCGGGATAGTATGGGCGATAAGTACAGTCGGCCTGTCCGAGGTTTCTCTGGTATGCTCAAAAGCTTTTTCGATCGCGCGGAAATCATGCCCGGAAACTTCTATCACATTCCAGCTAAAAGCACGCCATTTTTCCGCCAAAGGTTCCAGTGGCATCACTTTTTCGGTGTTGCCGTCAATTTGGATATTGTTTCTGTCTACTACTACAGTCAAATTTGCCAATTTGTTCTTACCGGCCAGCATTATCGCTTCCCAAGAATTGCCCTCGTCAAGTTCACCGTCAGACATCAGGCAATATATATGCCTCTTTGCATCTTTCCCGTCCATTTTATCGGCTAGAGCCATACCGATCGATTGTGAAAGACCGGAGCCGATCGGGCCCGAAGAAGTTTCAACATAAGGCAAGTATTCACGGTGTGGATGGCCCTGCAAGCGAGAACCGAATTTCCGCAAAGTTTTTAATTCTTCCAAAGGGAAATACCCGGCCTCTGCCATCGTAGCGTAATAGACCGGACAAATATGTCCGTTTGAAAGCACCAGTCTGTCGCGCCCTTCCCAAGACGGATTTTTAGGATCATGTTTTAAAATATGGAAATAAAGGAGGGTAAAAACATCTGCCATGCCAAGCGCACCGGCAGTGTGCCCGCTCCCCGCTTCGGCAAGCATTTTGACGATACTTTGGCGAATATTGTTTGCCTTCAATTCAAACTCTTTGATTTTTTCGCTTGATAAGGCCATTTTAAAATTATAACAATTTTTCAAATTCTTCTATAGTACCGATAATGTCGGTGCTGTTTAAAATCGCCGAGCCGATGACTAGGCGCGAAACGCCGGCTTCTGCCAAAAGAGGAGCAGTATCAAAATTTACTCCGCCGTCAACAGAAATAACCAAGTCTGGAAATCTTTCTCTGAGGGCTTTCACATTCTCAATAATCTTCGGAGAAAAAACTTGCCCTTGGAAGCCGACTTTTTCTATGCCCATGCACTGTATAAAATCTACATTATTCACAAGAGGCGCTACTTTCCCTAAATCAAAATCCACATTTACTGCCAGTCCTATCTCTATCGCTTCCAGCACATATTCATCCAAGCCTTCCAAAAAGTTTTTAAAATCTCCGAGGTTGCCTACGGTATCAATATGAAAAATGATTCTTTTCGCGCCTAGTTTTGCATATAAATCAAAATTTTCTACCGCGTCGGCCACCATCAAGTCAAATTCAAAATCAATATCTTCCCAAAATGGCATCCCCTCTTTTTCATTTATAATTTTCCTGAAATGTTGGTCGTCTTCAAAAAAAGGCCAGCCCTTGTTTGGAACAGCAGACCCGTCGCAGATATCTATTTGCATAATCGACACATGTCCGCGGAAAAGCGCAATTTTATTTTTCAAATCTTCATAATTTTTAGGTAAAATGGCCGGAATGATTTCCATATGGATAGGCTCTAGGCTCTAGGCTCTAGGCTCTATTTTTTTTATTCTTCTAATATGACGCTTATCACCAGAGAAAGGAGTTTCCAAAAAAATTTTTACCACTTTTTTGGCTTCATCGAGAGAGATAAATCTCGCGCCGAGCGAAAGGATATTTGCATCGTTATGTTTTCTACCGAGCACCACGATCTGTAAATCTCTGCCGTAATATTCAATAGCTCTTACTCCCTCGATCTTGTTGGCATCGATCATTTCCCCTTGGCCGGAACCGCCCAAAATTATGCCCATGGAGCCTTTATCTTCCGACACGTCTCTAGCAACGGGAGTGATGAAATCCGGGTAATCATCCGTCGGGTTATAGGAAAAAGCGCCTTCGTCTTTCACGCTACTATAGCCAAGCCCAGACAAATATTCTTTCAATTTTTCTTTCAGCTCAAAACCGGCATGATCCGAACCGATGTAAATTCTCATACTATTATTATAACACTTTTAGAAAAATAAAATAATCATAAAAACCATACTAATTAAGTGAACATATATGTTAGGTTAAGAAATTGATTCCTCGTTTCGTTTAAAATTCATTTTTGCTTGTTAGATTTATTGGATTCATAAAGGAATTTCCAACGCCCACGACCTGCCCTTGGAGGCAAACCAGCTCTTAAAATTTTTTCTAAAATACTCCAAATTTCACCCTTCTCTTTTTCTTTTACGGTTTTTAAGAGAGCAGAATATTTACCAATATCATATTTCAAAGACATCCTAGAAAGAGTCGGGTAGCTTAGCCCTAAAGTTTCCACAATATAGGACACCGGAACATCTTGAGATAAAAGATAGATAGCCACAAATCTTTTTGCCAACATGATTTTTTCGGTTTTAGTAAGAAGACCGCCTAAAAAAAATTTTAGGCTAGATTTTTTCGTTGATTTTTCTAAAGCTTTTCCAAATTGATCATAAAGTTTAT
>CAYQKC010000003.1:0-30733 GCA_964418145.1 uncultured Candidatus Saccharibacteria bacterium | reverse complement strand
GTGTATTACAATGTAATACAGAAGTCAAGAATTATTTAGGGTGATTAAATTAGTTTGTCTTTCAGGTATTTTACCAACTCCTTCACTTTTACCCTCTCCTGCTCTCCTGTATCTCGATCGCGCACGGTAACGGTGTCATCTGACAAAGTATCAAAATCAACCACAATGCAGAACGGCGTACCGATCTCATCCTGCCTTCTATATCTTTTCCCTATGTTGCCGTTGTCATCCCACATTACTCGTCCAAATTCCGCTTTGAGCGGAGCAAAAACTTTTGTATTGGCATATTCTACGAGTTCCGGCTTATTTTTTAGGAGCGGAGAGACCGCGCAGATCACCGGCGCGATTGAAGGTTTTAGCCTTAAGAAAGATCTCGTTTCGCCATTTTTTTGATCCTCGGAATATGCGGAAAGCAAAACGGCCAGCAAAGCTCTGTCTACGCCGAGCGATGGTTCTATGACATGAGGAACAATCCTTTCCCCTTTCTCCTCATCCAAATAATCAAGTTTGTGATTCTTAAGGTCAAAATCTGTACGGTAGGCCAGGCCAAAAAGCTCTTTTCTGCCAAAAGGATAATCAAATTCGAAATCTACTGTTTTCTTTGAATAATGCGCCAGTTCATCTTTTGGAATATCAATATCATGCACTTTGCTCATATCAATGCCCACTTCTTCCATCCAATCAAGCATCTCTCCCCTCCAATATTCAAAATATTCCTGCCAATTTTCCTCTCGGATGAAGTATTCTATTTCCATTTGTTCAAATTCCCGCGACCTAAAGACAAAATCGCGCGGAGCTATTTCATTCCTGAAAGCCTTGCCTATCTGCGCTATGCCAAAAGGGAGCTTCGGATGAAAAGCATCAACGGTGTTTTTGAAATTTACAAAGATCCCCTGCGCTGTTTCAGGCCTGAGGTAAACCCTCTCACCTTTTTCTTGCGTCGCTCCGGCATACGTGCCAAACATCATATTAAACTGCTGAACTTCTCCCAAATTACCTTCGCAATCAGGACAACGAGACAGGTCGACTTGGTCTGCCCTAAATCTGTGATTGCATTTTTTGCACTCCACCAGAGGATCTTGGAACCCGTCCACGTGGCCTGAGGCGACCCAGACTTCAGAATTCATTAATATGGCGGCATCAATGCCATACATATCTTTCCTCAAATCCACAAATTTTTTCCACCAGCTCTCTTTTATATTATTTTTGAGAGCTACTCCAAAATGGCCAAAGTCCCATGTGCCGGCCAAGCCTCCGTATACTTCCGAACCCGGGAAAATAAAACCGCGCCTCTTGGAAAGAGAGACTATTTTATCCATCAAATTATTTTCTTCTTTTTTGTTTTCCATTTTGTTATTCTACTACGTTGCCTCCGTCGGGGGGAAAACCCGGATCATTATAAAGCCTTGTGCCAAGCGACGGCTTGGAAAGTTTTATGTCAACATTAGCAAAATCATCGCGCGCGGTCAAAGAAGTGCCATTTATGAGCGTAGGGGCGGTACCCACTTGGGACAAAGATGGTGTAAGCTCCAGCTGGAAAGAAACCTGTTTACTTCCCGAAGTTATGCCCGTGCCTCTGCCGACCACACCGGCATTCCAAGTTATCTCCCGAGTGGCCGGATTGTAAGATAGGTCTTCCGAAGAAGGGGAAAAACTGCCTATGAAGCGCACCCAGGACGGGATAGAAGAAAGGACTTGGGTATTGGATATGTTATTTGAAGTATTTGAGAGCGACCAAACAACCGTATAAGTTGTTTTCACTCCGGATTTCGGAGGAATCGGTCCGGAATTCTTCAAGTCTCCCGAATAATAGAGCGCCTTGGCAGATAAGCCAAGATCAGAAATTATTTTTATCTTCTTTGATTCATTACTGCTTAAATCAGAAGAGACATTCCCGCTTGAAGACTGCTTGCCTTGTACAGAGACATCTATATCAATTTCAGGCATAGACATCATACCTCCGGTCGCTGAAAAGAGCGGAAGCGGAGAAAGATAAAAAGAGACTGTCCCAGAGTCGCTCGGGTTTATCTCAGCAAAACTGCTATTTGTATTTTTATCCCAAGTAATCTGGTTTTGTGTAGAATCATAAAAACCTTGATCGGCGGAAATGCTTTTTTTATTTACCGCATTGCCGGAAATTTTGGCTGTGATAACCAAATCATTTATCTTTGTTTCCAAATTATTTTTCCATTGTATTTGTCCTTGAATGGTACTTTTAGTGTCCACCGCATATTCGCTGCTATAAACTCCGTTTACCAAAAGGTTCACGCCGATGGAAGATTTCTTAATTAAAATTACTTGCGTGGCAGAATTGAAAACTACGTCAATAGCAGTTTTGTCTGAAGGAGATTGAGTACCAGTCCAAACTCGAAAAACTTTCTCTTCGCCGTCAAAAACATCCACCATTTTGCCGGAAACAACGATGTTTCGTTCAGCTCCCGGAGAAAGATCTCCTAAATTCCAAACATTATTGCCATATGAAGGAGCCGGATTGGCCCCGGTAAATTGAAAACTGATCGGATAATCCATCTTGAGGAGCATATTGGAAACAGGAGTGTTGGAATTGAGGGAGGCTTTCACATTCAAAGTTATATTTTGATTTGAATTCATTTCAGATGGAGCACTTACCAAAATATTGATCGGTGTAGAATTGATTGAAACCTCAAAATCTTTTTCTTTAACAAAAATAGCATTGGAACCCTCCACGCGATATTCAAGGCTGATCTTGATCGGACGGATACTTCCCTGTTCGCCGAATAAAACTAATTTTACATTCTCGTTTTTAACTCCACCTGCCGGGATGGTACCAAGCGAAACTCGTAAATGATCACTGTTTTCAGAAAGAATAGCTTGAGAACTTTTCGGATATTTTACCACCAAATCTGCCAAGAGAATCGGAGAATTATTTCTATTTACAATTTCAAGCAAGAGAGGATATTCTTCTCCGCCATTAGTAAAAGCATTGCTCTGCACAGAGATATCTATATTGTCATTTGATACGCTATTTCCCCCGGCCCAAAATATATAGAGGGCATAGCCAATCGAAAGTACGAAAAAAATTATGGAAAAAACAAAAAATTTTTTAAAAATTGAAGTTTGAGCAAAAAACTTTTCACGAAAATTGGAAAAACGACTCTTTTTTTCATCCCAAGAGTCAGCCACCTCGCTTTCTTTAAAATGAGGAAAACTGTCGCGATGCTCCAATTTTACCCTAAAATCTTTTTCAAAGAGTTTGCTTTTTAATTCCTCTATTTTGTTTAGCTTGTTTTTATCTCGAGAGAGCATTGTCTAAATTATAACACATTTAAGAACGTGCTTTACAGGTGCGTTTCCCTCAAAGCTTTATTTATCTCGTATAATATTTTTGCTTTATTTTTGGATATCTCAAAAACCAGTTCTCCTTCCAAGGGCGAATTTATAAAGCGTCCCGATATTTGACCATCGCCTATATAGCCCAAATGGCTCAGAATGCGTAAGACCAAAATGATTTCAATATTTCTCAATTCCTCGGCGCTTCCCGAGATTTCCAAGGCTTGGAAACCGCGCAAAAGTTCGCCGAACAAACTAGCATTCGATTCCTCGCCGGCGAGCAAGCGCTTCAAGAGCCGGGAAATATTCTCTACGATTTCCAAATTGTCTTCGTTTGAGATTTTCTCGAGCTGTCCGGTCTTGGAAGCGCTCGTAATTTTCCAAAAATCTTTTCCTCTCACCAAATCAAGCTTTATATAAGAAAAATCTTGCAAGACAAAGCGGAGCTTAGAAGACATTTTGCGTACGCCCTGCGCGGAAGCGTAAATCATCCCCAGGTCTTTTGTGAATATGGAATAGTATTTTCCAGTTTCGCCGTAATTTTTACTCCACAATATTATTCCTTCCGTATGAAAAATATGATGCATCTAAAATTTTCGTTTTCAAATCTAATCAAGTACTATGGGTATTCTTCTGCACAGATATTTTAACACAAAACGAAGTAAGTTAACAACTATGTGACACTTTTATGCTATCGCTTAAAAGTGTCATCCCCCCTAGGACTACACTTTTCTAAGTTTATAGACCTTCACTCCTCTATCAACACATAAAAATTTTAACCTATCCATAAACCCTTGCGGCAATGGACCATCGCCTATCCAAACACTCTTTTGAACCATTTCAAAATCCCAGCCTTTTAACTGTCTTCTGATCCATTCTCTAACCTTTTTCTTTCTTTCTGGAATATCAAAAATTATCAAAATTTTATTTAATTTTCCAGGTTTTTCATTTATCTTTTTATACGGATTTTGATGGATAATTTTACCTTTGTTAGAAAGATAGAAAAAATCATTCTTTTCTTCAATAATTCCACGACTTTTTAGTCTTGAGATGTTTTTGTAGTATGTATTTACGGCAACTTTATTTCGCCTCTTCACTTTTTCAAATAAAATCTTTTTCCTTATGGAATTGGAACGGCAAGAAAACAAAAAGGCGATTAATTCATCGGAAAAGGTTGTTTCATCTCTATAACCCATTATATTCTATTCTAACATATGACAGTTTTAAGCGATAGCATAAAAGTGTCACTTTATTTCTTTATGGAAACTTTGAAAGATAGATCGTCTACGGAGAGAGTTTCGCCATTGTTCGGAGAAAATTTTATTTCTGAAGCCAGAATCGTCTTCTTCATATCTCCTTCGAATTTCTGGATCAATTTTTTGCCTGCTTCGCCGGTTTCAATAGAAAACTTTGCAATATCGCTCGGCGTAAGCCCGAGTTTCTTGCGCATATCTTGCAAACCGCGGACAAGCTCCCGGTAATACCCTTCTTCTTTGAGCTCTTCTGTAATTTTTGTATCCAAAAGTATTTCGCTTTCTATGCTATTATCAAAAATTACTTCTTTTACATTGAGTTCGTCTTTAATCAGTTCCTGATATTCGCTTGATAATTTTTTATCTTTAACTTTTATCTTAAGCGAAGCAAGAGGCTGGCGGACTTTAATGCCTGCTTTCTGCCTGGCTTCAAGGCCTATAGAAACGAGCTTGCGAGTTGTTTGCATATATTTCAGGACAAACCTCTCTTCAACCCCTCTCCTTAATAAGGAGAGGGGCCAAGGGGTGAGGTGTATATTTTTTATCTCCGGCCATTTTGCCAAATGCACGCTTTCTTCATCCATATCACTTCTTAATCTCTGCCAAACATCTTCAGTGGTAAACGGCGCAAATGGCGCCATAATTTTTGCCAAAGTTTTTAATACATAATAAAGCGTTTGTTTTGCTCCTTTGTCACCATCCTTAATCCTGTCTCTGGAACGGCGCAAATACCAAGTGGAAAGGTCTTCAATAAAAAAATCAAAGGGTTTTGTAGCCAGAGCCATATCGTATTTTTCCATCCCTTTTGTACTTTCCTTCAGAAGTTCATCAAAACGCGTCATAATCCACCTATCCAGAATATTAAATGAAATATGTTTCTTGTTTGTTTCCAATTTTTTATCCCTATATAGTTCATAAAAAGACAAAACGTTATTCACTCTGTTTATGATCTTGTTTGACACCTCTTGCACTGATTTTTCCGAAAAATTTATATCTTCCCCTTTCATTACCGGGCAAGACATCAGATAAAAACGAAGCGCGTCCACTCCATATTTATTAAACAAAATAGAAGGATCCGGAAAATTATTTTTAGACTTTGACATTTTTTGTCCATCTTCCGCTAAAATCGTACCGGTAGTAACAACATTTTTAAACGGAGATTTTTTAAATAAGATGGAAGAAATGACATGAGTGTAATAAAACCAAGTTCTGGTCTGGGCGATGTATTCCGCCACAAAATCAGCCGGAAAATTATTCTTCTTCCAATCCGGATTTTCAAAAGGATAATGATCCTCCGCAAAAGGCATTGAGCCTGATTCAAACCAACAATCTATAACTTCCGGTATTCTTTTATACTCCTCTCCTTTCTCATCTACCAGCTTTATCTCGTCAATATAGGGGCGGTGCAAATCAAGCTCATAATTTTCATTGTGCGGAAGCGGAACAAAATCAAACTTTCGAATCTCCGCATTCTTAAGCGGATTAAAGGGATTTTTCTCGGTTGATAAAGAATCAAAAATAAACCCTTTAACGACAAAATCCAATGCATCCAAGGCACTGCCATGACCAAAGATCAAAATATTTTTCCTGGAATATCTTTTATCCGTATCATAAATAAATTTTCCTAACCTTTTTACCAAGTCGGCAAAACTTTCCCCGTCTGGCAAATGTTCTTTTGGTTTGTCTAAATAACTTACTTCGTAGTACTTATCAAACTCATCCCTGGTCTTGTTTTCAAAATATGAACTTGTTTCCCATTCTCTAAGATTATCATCGTAAATTACTTTTTCTAAAGGGAAACCAAGTTCTTTGCAGGCAATATATGCCGTCTCTTTCGCTCTATTTAGAGTGGAGCAGAATACAACATCAATTTTTTCTTTTAAATTTTTAGCATTTTCAAACACCTGCTTTTTCCCAACTTCAGTTAGTTTTGCTTTATACTCCAGCTCTCTGTTATGTGGCCCTCTTACTATGTTATTCTCCGCTTCCCCATGTCTCATCACGAAATATTTATTGCCGGATTTTTTGGTTTTTGATTTTAAATCATCCAAACTGTTTACAAACATTACCTTTCCGGAATTAGACTTCCAAAAAGGCAGAGGGCTCGCCCAGTAACGATTGCGCGAGATAGTCCAGTCCGGCGCACTTTCCATGGTATTTTTAATACGCCCTTCTTTAAGATGCGTTGGAACCCAGCTCATCGCCTTGGCATCTTTTAACAAATTACTTTTGACTTTCTGAATGTTCACAAACCAAGACGGCAAAGCATAATAAAGCAAGGGTGTCTCGCAACGATAGCAATGAGGATCAGAGTGAATTATTTTTTCTTTCTAAACAAGTTCTCCATTGTGGGCTAAATATTTAATTATCAAAACATCAGCCGACTGATGATCTTCTTTTGGTTTAACTTTTATGCCGGCGAAATCTTTCACTTCTTTCGAAAATGTACCATTCGGTTCGACATGTCGAATAAACGGAATCTTATCTTTTTGAGCGAGCACCATATCGTCTTCTCCAAAAGCTGGCTCCTCGTGAGCAATCCCTGTACCCATATCCAAAGTAACAAAATTATCGTGCCAAATTTTCCAAATATTTTCCTTATGTGGTAAATCAACATTTCTATAATAATCAAATAACGGCTCATAAGATCTTCCTATGAGTTCCGCGCCCTTTATCTCTCCCAACACAGAATATTCCTTGTTCTTTAATACATTTTGCAATGTCTCTTTGGCAAGTATTAGTATGTCATTCCCAACTTTTACTTTCAAATAAATAAAATCTTTATTTATAGCAATAGCGGTATTACCCGGCAATGTCCAAGGAGTCGTTGTCCACGCCAATAAATATGTATTCTCTTCGCCAACTAATTTAAATTTTATATAAACAGAAATATCGGTAATGTCCTTATAACTGTTATCCATGGCAATTTCAGAATTGGCAATAGGTGTTTCGCATCGTGGACAATAAGCGAGAACTCGCACTCCTTCATAAAGTAATTCTTTTTTGTTTAATTCCCCAAGCGCCCACCAAACACTCTCGATGAAGGTGTTATCCATGGTCTTGTAAGAATTTTCAAAATCAACCCATCTGCCGATGCGATTTATAGTTTTCTGCCATTCCGCTACATAAGTCAGAACCTTGCTTCTGGCATATTCCACAAATTTATCAATACCGAGCTCTTCAATGGCCTTCTTGCCTGATATTTTTAAATCATTTTCAACTATATTTTCAATAGGCAGTCCGTGACAATCCCAACCCCAACGGCGAGGCACACGAAAACCTTTCATTGTCCAAAAACGACCTACCACATCTTTAACTGTACTTCCCAAAATATGTCCGTAGTGTGGAGTTCCTGTGGCAAAAGGCGGACCGTCGTAGAAAACATAATCGCCCTTCGGCGAAGATTTTTTGAGAGATTTTTCAAATATATCGTTCGTCTTCCAAAATTCCAAAACACGCTCTTCGCGCAAAGCTGATTCGGATTTAGCTTTTTCCTCCATATTTGACTATCTTAGCAAAAAAGTTGTTTTTTTTCTAGTTATTTTACATTTTCTCAGGAGCTTTGATACCCAAGAGATAGAGACCGTTTTTCATAACAATGGCAAAAGCGGAAACAAGGGCAAGCTTGTAAGGCGAAGCAAAATCGCTTTTGTCTATGATCTTAGTATCGCCATAATAGGCATTAAAAGCACGAGCAAGTTCTATCAGATAATTTACTATGTGATGCGGAGCAAATTCCTTAGCCGATCTTTCCACTATTTCCGGGAAACGATAAAGCATCCTTTCCGATTCAGAAATTTCCTCCGGCAAATTTTCAAAATTGAAAATTATTTTTTCCTCTTTTGCTTTTTCCAACACCGAATTCGCTCGCGCGAAAGAATATTGCAAATACGGGCCTGAATCGCCCTCAAATGAGATAGATTTCTCTTTGTCATAAATTATATCTCCGCCGATATTTTGTCTTAAAATGGAGTACTTGAGTGCGGATACGCCAACTTCTTTGCTTATTTTATCTTTTTCCTTTTCTTTAAAATCCCTATCTTTTATTTTCTTCACAATTTCCGCGCAAGAATCAAGGAGCAGTGATTCGCCGGTAATCACATTGCCTTTTCTTGAAGACATTTTGCCGGAGGCAAGGCGCATCAAGCCATGGGTAATATGCTTCATTTTCGTGGACATCTCATAATCAATCTGCTCTATCGCCTTTTCTACAACCTTCATATAATCTGCCTGCTCCTTACCGGTCATCACGATCGAAAGGTCAAGGTTTTCTTTTTCAAATTTAGTCTTGGTAAGCCCCAGCTCTTTCGCTTCGTAGGTCGGCAGGCCTTGAGAGTTTATAAAAACACGGGTATGAAGTTTCGGATCGTATTTTTCGGCATGGAAAACTATCGCGCCGTCGGATTTTTCAAAAATCCTTCGACTGTGCGGAGAACTTACAGCCTCATCTAAATTTTCGCGAACCACTTTTCCTCCTATCGGCGCCACTGTGCTTTCAAAGAAATAATAATTAAAACTGGTGCCCAAAATTTTATAAATCTCTTCAAAAGCTTCCAGAGTCACTCTTTTTCCCCAATCATAAATTTCATTTATTTTTTTATCACTTCGGCCGTAGATTTTTTTGTTTATTTCTTCGATTTCTTTTTTGGCATTTCCGTCTCCTTCATATGCATTACTGCCCTTGGCATAACATTCGCCGATATAATGCGCTTTCTCGGAGATTGTTTTGCCCTCTTCCGGCAAACCAAATTTCAAAAGCGCATAAATGGCCTTGGCCACATGCGGGCCGACATCGCCCTGGTAATTGGCGCGGATGGTCTTGGCGCCGGAAAATTCAACGATGCGGGAAACCGACTCGCCGATAGCATTCGTCATCAGATGCCCTATATGAAAAGGCTTGAAGGGGTTCGGATCGGTGTATTCCACCATTATTTTCTTTCCGGAGAAAAAATCATTCTTGCCATAATTTTCCTTTTTTTCTAAAATCTCCTCTAAAGACTTTGTAAAAAATTCTTTAGAGAGATAAAAATTAATAAAACCGTTTTTTGCTTCGATTCTTTCTATTCCTTTCGGTTTCTTTTTGTTTAATTTTTCAACAATTTTTTCCGCCAATTCTCTCGGGTTCATCCCATTTTTCTTTGCAAGAACCATCGCTATATTCGTGGAATAATCTCCCATACTTAAATCAGCCGGATGTTCAAGAGAAATTTCCGTTGCCTCAATACCGAGATTTTCTAAGGCCTCTTTGATTAAATTTTTTAGAATATCTTCCATTTTTTTTTAAAGCCTAGAGCCTATTTTTATTTGCGCCCCGTAGAGCCAAAGCCTCCCGTTCCCCTTTGCGATTCTGAGAGTTCATCCGTCTCTTCAAGCTCCGGCACCGCTACCGGGAAGATGACTAATTGCGAGACTTTGTCCCCGATTTCTACAGTATAAGGCTCGTCGGAAAGATTTACCAGAAGAGTATTGTATTCTCCGCGGAAGCCGGCATCAAAAACTCCTCCCATCGTATGAAGCCCGGCCTTGGAAATGCTTGATTTATCTTTTATTATTCCGGCATATCCTTCCGGAAATTCCAAAGCGAAACCGTGGTAAAAATAATGCCTTTCACCGGGTTTTATGGTGTATTCTTCCATAGAAAATAGATCAAAGCCGACATCGCCCGGGTGGTGGTTTTTCGGCAATTTCGCGTCCTCTTTCAGTTTTTTAATCTTGATCCGCATTTATTTTATTATCTTTTTAATTTTCTCATAAATCATTTTATGTATTTCCTCGCGGGACAAAATGTCCTCATTTTGGGCGCAATCTATTTTCACGAAATTCTTTGTTTCTTCCGCCAATTTGAGCGCGCTCTTGCGGGAATTTTTCAAAAAATTCACATCCTTTTCGTGCACGTCTTTTTTCTTCTTCAGATACGCCCTGTGCATCTTGGAACTATCTCGGTGTTTTAAAAGCTTCAGCACTATTTCTGTCGGCAAATCAAGATACAAAGTCATATCCGGGCGGGGTATTTTAAAAACTTCGTATTCCATTTTATCGAGCCACTTTAAAAAATCATTGCGCCTTTTTGCATCTTTGGTTTTTCCCCCTTGATGGATCTGGTTCGCGGAAACATAGCGATTGGCAATGACGATGTAGCCCCCTTTCAGCCAATCCTCTATTTTTTTGCTTGATTCCCACCTGTCTGCCGCGTATAAAACGGAAGCGATTTTCGGGTGCACGTTCAGGAAATTATAATATTGCTCGGAAAGGCAATGCCCGATAAATTCGCCGAAAAAATTCTTGTAATATTCCGGAAAATCAACCACTTTTACTTTTCTGCCTTCCTTTTTGAGCCTCTTAAAAAGCAATCCTACTTGCGTCGCCTTTCCGCTCCCGTCCGTCCCATCAATGACAATAAGTTTGCCTTTTTTCATATTAGAAAATAATACCAGAAAAGCGTCCAAATAGAAAATATCTAATATTCAACTAAAATTTCCACTCCTCTCTTTATCGCCACAAATCCATAGCCCCATAGAAACGGAAGCCAGACGGGCATGAGGCCAAAAAGCGAATTTCTCGTAAAAGTTTTCACTTATCTTTGGGCTTCATTTTATTTTTCTCCTAATTCTTCTAAGGCTTTCTTGGCGTAAAAGAGCACATTCGGGCGCAAATCCATTTTTTCTAATTCTTCCAGTGTTACCCACCGAGTCTCGGCTCGCTCATGTTCTGATACAGATTCGGATATTTTGTCATTTTGTGCCTTCGCGAAGTATACAAATATGACGTGTTCATGGACTTCATTTACACTATGCTTGCCAAGATACCTCGGAGGAATCACGGATTTATAATCAAATTCATCTTTGGGTAATTCTTTAGAGTCTACTATTTCTATATCAAGACCGACTTCTTCTTTCGCCTCGCGGATGGCCGCTTGCACCGGATCCTCATCTAGTTCGATATGTCCTCCAACCGATAACCAAATATTATGCTTATCGTGCATGCGCAACAACACTTTATTTTTTAAGATAATGAATACCTCCACCGTGTAATCAATTTTTTCGTGAATATGAGGCATATTTATACAAATTTCTTCGGTATCGGAAACTTTTTGGCGAGTTTTTTTATTTCTCGGCGGATTGAGTCTTTTAACTTTTTGTCGTCTTTGTTTTTCAGCGTCTTTACCATGAGCTCCGCCACATACTTGCATTCGCGTTCTTTGAATCCGCGGGTAGTCAAAGCCGGCGTGCCGAAACGGATTCCGGACGGATCCATCGGTTTTCTGGGGTCATCGGCTATCACATTCATATTGAGAGTAATGCCGACTTCATCAAGGACCGTCTGCGCTTCCTTGCCGGTAACTCCGAGCGATCCGTAGACATCTGCGAGTATCAGGTGGTTGCTCGTCCCCCCTCCAATCATGCGGATTTTATGCTTGCGGAAAACTCCTTCCATCGCTTTGGCATTTTTGAGCACTTGTTTTGCGTATTTTTTAAAGGCCGGCGTGAGCGCTTCGCCCAGGCATATAGCCTTAGCGGTGATATTGTTCATATGGGGACCTCCTTGAAGGCCCGGGAAAACGGATTTGTCTATTTTTTTGGCGAGCTCTTCATCCTCCCGCACTAAGATCATCCCCCCGCGCGGACCGCGCAAAGTTTTATGTGTAGTGGTAGTGATAATATCAAAACCAGCCGAAAAAGGATTACGCACAGCTCTGCCGGCGATAAGTCCGGCGATGTGCGCCATATCCGCCATGGTGACAGCCCCGACTTCGCGGGCAATCTGGACTATTTTTTTATAATCAAGCTCCCGCGAATAAGCCGAGAAACCGGCTAAAATTATTTTCGGCTTGGTTTTAATCGCGGTTTTTCTCAGATCTTCATAATCAATCTCTCCGGTCTCCGTATTTTTCATTTTGTAGCGCACAAAATTAAAAAGCTTGGCCACATAAGTCACCGGGTGGCCGTGCGTCAAGTGCCCGCCATGCGAGAGATCCATGCCTAAAACCGTATCACCCGGGGAGAGCAGGGCAAAATAGACGGCAATATTGGCCGGAGCGCCGGAATGCGGCTGGACATTGGCATATTTACAGCCAAAAAGCTTGCAAGCGCGCGCGATGGCGAGCCTTTCAAGCTCGTCGGTAAAATCCTGCCCGCCGTAATACCTTTTGCCCGGATAGCCTTCGGAATATTTATTGGTAAAAACGGAACCGTTCGCTTTTAGGACGTCTTCGGATACATAATTTTCGGAAGGTATGAGTTCCAGACCTTCCCTCTGCCTCTTTTCTTCTGCTTTTATGAGTTTCTCTACTTGTTTATCTCGCATTCCCCTATTCTAACACATTTAAAAATTATTGTTCCCGATAAATCGGTGCGCAGAACTTTCGCGCCGAGCATGGCGAGAGTGTCCAGCGTCTCCTTGTGGGGGTGGCCGTATTTGTTGTTTTTCCCGTCCGAAATAAAAGCGTACCGAGGAGAAACAGCCCCGACAAACTCTCGCGAAGAAGAGGTGCGCGAACCATGATGCCCGACCTTCAAAATTCCGCTTTGCAAATTTTCCTTCTTATTTTCGGATAAAATTATTTTTTCCGTTTTCACCGTCGCATCGCCGGAGAGCATTATAGAGATATCGCCGTACGAGAGGCGACCAACGACGGACGCGTCGTTGGTCGCCCAAGCCCGCACATCCCTGTCGGGAAACAAAATATCTATAAAAACTCCACCGCCTAAATCAAACCTCATTCCCTTTCGCGCTAAAATATCCGGAATATTCTTTTTCTTCATTTCGTCTCTCAAGCTCTGATAAGTTTTTGAATCGGTAAGGGAGCCGGCCTCGAAAACTTCTCCGACATCATAGAGCCTAAGCACATCCAAAAATCCGGCGATATGGTCAGCATCAGGATTGGTAATTATAAGGGCATCGATACTCCGGTCAAAAGGCGACATTATTTTAGAAAGTTCGTTTAAAATTTTTTTTGGCGGACCGCCATCCACTAATACCTGCGTCCCGGACGGCGATTCGATAAAAAGCGCATCACCCTGCCCGACATCAAGCATGGCAAAGGTAAAAGCCTGTCGGCTATCCTGCCATAAAAAATAAAAGATAAAAACATTCGTCAGTAAAAGCAAAAAAATAAAAGAGAAAATCCAATATTTTCTCAAGGCTTGAAACATGCTATAATATTAGCACGAATCAATCTCCTTATTATCAGCCTAATAATACAGCGAAAATCTATTTTTCGCGGAATAAACAATATATGAAAAAATTCGAAGAAAAAAAATTTAATATTGGCGAATTAAAAGGCATATCTGCCAAAACAATAGAAGAGCATTTGAAACTTTATTCCGGGTATGTAAAACAGAGCAACTTGGTCCTGGAAAAGATCGAAACCCTTTCTGACAGTGCAGAAGAAAATATCGGGATTTTAAGCGGTTTGCAAAAGCGTTTCTCTTTCGAGTACAACGGAATGCGAAACCATGAAATCTATTTTGAATCCTTGTCCGGCGGAGCAAAGGCTCTGGCGGATGATAGCAAGCTTAAAAAGGCTATCGTGGAAGAGTGGGGCAGTTTCGAGAAATGGTTTGCGCTTTTCAAAGCTATTGCTACCACTAGGGGCATCGGCTGGGCTATGCTCTATTATGATAAGAAAGACGAGAGGTTGCTGAACGCCTGGGTAGACGAACAACATTTAGGGCAATTGAACGACTGTGCTCCGGTTGTCGCCCTGGATATGTGGGAACATTCATATTACCTGGATTACACTCCGGCTGACAAGAAAAAATATATCGACGCTTTTTTTGAAAACCTGAATTGGGAAAAAATCGAGGAAAACTTTACTTCTCTAAAATAAAAATTTCTTTGGCGCTTCTTCCAAAAAGCAGATAGGCGAAATACAAGTAAATCAAAATTGTCAAAACCAGCGGAAAATCGGGGATGGAGAGCGAAGAAAACGGGAGATTAGAGAAAAAACTTATGACTGAAAGCTCGTAGTGGAGTAAAAGATAAGATAAAAACCCGAAAGGTACGGATAAAAAATATGAAAACATCCCGGCAAGCCCCGTCCAAAAGCCCAGCATCATCGTCGCCGGTATCAAAGGCAATATTAAAATATTCGCCGGCAAAGCCACGAGCGACAAATTGCCCATCTTGTAGAGTATAAACGGCAAGACAAAAATATATGCGGCTCCCGTGACCGAAACCGTGTCGCGCAGGCCGAAGCGTTTGGGCACGAATAAAAAATACTTTTCTATTTTGGGAGTAAAGAATACTACTGCCACAGTCGCGATGAAAGAAAGCTCGAAAGAAACGTCAAAAACCAAAATGAAGGGGTTAAAAAAGACCATAAAAACCAAGGCTAAAATGAGCGCCCGGCCGATATCATAATTCCGTCCGGTAAGTCGCGCGAGGAGCGCAAGCGTTGCCATAATTCCCGCCCGTATTGCTGTGGAAGACCCGCCGGTCATAAGCACAAAAAGCAGAATCGTCCCCATGCCGGAGAGCAAGCCGAAATTCCTGGGCAAAGCGGAAAAAATTTTCATCACCCATTCCGCCACGATCGTCACATTGTATCCGGAGAGCGCTACGATATGGATCGTGCCCGTATTCACAAAACTCTGGCGGAGCGATTCATTGAAAGAAGACTTCTCGCCTAAGATAAGTCCGCCCATAAGGAGAGATTCCGGTTCGCGAATTGCTAAATTTATTTTCTCTAAAAACGTATCTTTGATATAGAAAAGAGTTTTTTTCAAAAAATTTCCGTTTCCGGAAGAAATGACTTCAATTTTCGGATATTTCATAATAAAAAAGATGCCGTCCTTGCGCAAGTAATTTACGTAATCAAAATTTTTACCTTGGTCGGTTTCAAAATTTTCCGGCTCTGCCAAAATTCCTTCAAAGTTTACTTCATCGCCATAAGCCAGATCGATATCTTTATCGGCAGTGATCAAGATTTTTGTTTTTTCTCCTGAAAATTCGCTTTCTACTGTGATTTTTTGATTGTTTTCTGTAATACTCGGCTCATCTATTATTTTCCCAGTCAAAGAAATCTTCTCTCCTGTGTTTCTTTGGAAAACATCTGAAGCAGAAACATCCGCCAAACCAAACCTTGCCGCGCCAAGAATGAAGGAGAGCACCAACACTGAAAACAATATGCCAAATTTATTTTTTGAGATAACTGAAAAGAAAAAAATAAAAACTAAAGCTAAAAAACCAAAAAGGGCCATAAAATACAAGTCAAAATGAAAAAAGGAGCGCAAAAATACTCCTCCCACAAAGCCAAAACAGGCCGAATAAAAAACTCTGTCTCGCATCAAGTTTTTAAAAATTATTTTTCTCTTTTTAATTGCACCTCTAAACCGTCTGCAAAGCCGGTGGCTATCTCGTCGGCGCGTTCGTTCCATTTATTCCCCGCATGCCCTTCCACATAGCTCCATTTTATCTTAAAAGAGGAAGCCAGTGAAAATAATTCAATCCAAAGCTCTTTGTTCAAAACTGGTTTTTTAGCGGCATTCCGCCAGCCGTTTTTCTGCCATCTAAATATCCACTCCGTGATCCCCAAAATTACATACTTGGAATCGGAAAAAATATTTAATTCCAAATCTTCAGCTAGGCCTTGCCTAGATAAAAAATTTAAAGCTTCAATCGGCGCAGTGAGTTCCATTTGATTATTGGTAGCATGAGAGAAACCACCGCCAAGCTTATAAATTTTTCCATTTGAGATTATTATAGCTCCCCAGCCGGCCGGACCCGGGTTCCTCCTCGCCGCTCCGTCGGTATAAATTGTGATTATATTTTTTCTCATGAGAAAATAACGTGCCTCAATTCTTTCCTATCATTTTTTAATAAATCTTTTATTATAGGGTTAGGTTTTATCTCATATTTATCAATATCTCCAGTCATCACTTCAACAAATCCATTTGGAATCACTCCTTGAAAAGGAGAGTCTACTCTATAAATAAAGCAGATTTCATGGACCTTTTTATTTTGTTCAGTATAAAAATTTTCTAAAATACATACAAGTGATATGTCCTTGATCTGCATGCCTAATTCTTCTAATATTTCTCTTTTCGCTGCATCTAAAGATGTCTCATTTATAGTTATTTTTCCACCTACTGGGAATAAATAACCTCTGTCTATATTCTTTCCATCAAACAAAAAACCTTTTGGGGTTTTAATAATACATGCAACTCTAATATAGAGATATGTATCCTCAACTTGTAATAATAAATCCGTCATCAAGAATATTATAACATAAAAACAAGCCATCAAAATAATACAACATTATCTGCGATAGCAAAGAGCGTTGTAAAATATATTAAAAAGAATAAAATATAAGCATGAGTTTAGTGGAAAATATATTAAATAAGTTACTAAAAACATCTATCCGATATAAAGGGGTACAAGTGAACGCTTTTGGTATCCCCAAAATTGGGAACTACCCTCCTAATTCGATAAAAACAACGATATATCGGTTGCAAAAAAGAAAGTTCTTAAACAAACATAAAAAAGGCTGGTATTTGACGGAGGCTGGCAGAAAATATTTAATAAAGAGAGAAAATTCACTGCAACAATTCAAACATAGTTTCACAAAAGAAATGCCAAAAAACCTAATAGTGATGTTTGATATACCTGAGACTAAAAAAGCGGAACGGGAATGGTTTCGTTGGCACTTAAAGAAATTTAATTACTTAATGATACAAAAAAGTGTGTGGGTCGGGCCTTCTCCTTTACCTAAGGAATTTTTGAAATATATAGAAAAAATAAAATTAAAAGACTCAATAAAAACTTTTAAGCTGGCAAGGACTTATAACACAAACAAGCGGTAATTTGTAACAAATTCTGCTATCACTAATAATGTTATTTACTATCTGTAATAGTGCTAATTTTATTTACATAATATCAATAATTCTGAGTCTTAGCTCTTCTTTGCCTAAAAATCTGGAGAGCTCCATAGTAGCCGAGAGATCTACCTTTGCGCCCTCCGACAAATTGGCGGTGAAAGAATCCATATCCGAGAAGAAAGAAACTGCTTTCACTTTCTTATCGTCCCTATCCCCAAAAATTATCTCCAAATGCTCGCCGGAACCGTTTTTCCCAAATTTTTTAATTTTTTCTATTTTTATATTTTCAAAAAGAAAAATCGGCTTATGGTTGCCAAGCCCGAAAGGCGCCATTTTTTCCATCTCGCGCCAATTTTTCATACTTATAACACTCAAATCAGATTTTATATCATAAATAATTTTATCTTCCTTTTTATCACGCTTCACTTTGTGATACGAAGCAGAAAGAGCCTCCTCTAAAAAATGTATTTTATCCGTATGCACCGTAAAGCCTCCGGCCATCTCATGCCCGCCGAAATCCATAAAAAATTCAGACGTTTCCGACATCAAACTGACCAAAGAAATGGAGCCGTCGCTCCGGCAAGACCCTTTAATAAGGTCATTCTCATCTTTTCCCCAGACAAAAACCGGCCTTTCGTGCAAGTCGCAAATCCTCCCCGCCACAAGCCCTAAAACCCCTACTTTCCATTTCGGATTACCGACAACGATCACCTCTTTAAGCTCTCTTTTTTCAAAATTCTTGTACACTTCGCGCATAATATTCGTAACGATATTTTTTCTTTCGTTGTTTATTTTGGAAAGATGATCGGCCAGCGCCCCCGCTTCCGCTTCATCAGAAGTGGCGAGGAGCTCATAAGCGCGCATCGGATCGTCCATGCGTGAAGCAGCATTTAATCGAGGCACGAGCATATAGCCGATATCGTCTTCAGTGAGATACTTTTGTTCAATTCTCATCTTGGCAAGCAATTTCTGAAGCCCAGGCCTGGGAGACTTCTTCAAAACTTTCATGCCAAAGTAAGAAATGGTTCTATTTTCGCCTATGAGGGGAACCATGTCCGCCAAAGTAGAAAGCCCGGCCATATCGAGCAGCCATTTTTCCCACCCCTCTTTTATCCCATAATATTCTCCGTATTTTTTTATAAATCCCTGCACTAATTTAAAAACTACTCCCGCCCCGCAGAGCATTTTTCCCGGATAATCATCCGTCTTGGGATTTAAAATTGCAAAAGCTTTAGGCAAAGTGGCAGGCGGAATGTGATGATCTGTGATTATCACATCAATCCCATACACTTCCGCTTGCGCCACTTCTTCCACAGCAGTAATACCGAGGTCTACAGTTATCAAAAGTTTTACTCCTTTGTCCGCAAACTCTCTGAGTGCTTCTATGTTGAGCCCATAGCCTTCGGAATTGCGCATTGGAATATAGACCTCGTAATTTTTAAAACCAATTTTTTCAAACAAATCTTTTAAAATGACTGCTCCGGGTATGCCATCAGCATCATAATCCGCATAAATCACGATTTTTTCACCATTTTCAACCGTTTCAAAGAGCTTTACGCAGGTGCGTTCCATATCGCGCATTAAAAAAGGATTATGCAAATCGCGTTCATAGTTCGGATTCAGAAAAATTTCCGCCTCTTCGACAGTTTTTATGCCTCTTTTCTCCAAAATCGTCCGGAGCAGATCGCTATACTTTTGCATAGAATGAATTTTAACATATTATGCTAAAATATAACCTATGGAAATGGAAACCTGCATTTTCTGCAAAATCGTAAAAGGCGAACTGCCTTCTTATAAGGTTTATGAGGATGAAAAAGTCCTCGGCTTTCTGGATATCAGTCCGGTAAATTTGGGGCATATACTACTTGTGTCAAAAAAGCATTTTGAAAACATATTTGATATGGACGATGAAACAGCTGGTCACCTTATCAAAACAGCCAAGAAACTCGGCGAAGCGCTAAAAAAAACGGGTGCGGATGGAGTAAATATCACTTTAAACAACGGCCGTGCGGCCGGGCAGATTATTTTCCACTCGCACGTGCATATCATACCGAGGTTCGTACAAGACAACTTGCTTATGTGGCCGAATAAAAAATACAAAGAAGGCGAAGCCAAAAAAATAGCAGAGAAAATTATTTCAAGGCTTTAATACCCGACAAGGTTCCGGTCGCCAAAAATGCGAGCATGGCTCCCCCGCCGGTGGAAATGAACAGGCCAGGCTTTAGGCTCTGGGCTTTAGGTGCTATAAATTTCTTTGGTATTAAACTTACCAAATCGCCTCCGCCGATTATAATTTCTTTCCCTTTTTGTTTCAGAATAAATTTAATTATCTTTTTGGTAGCATATCCTCCGCCATCTTCATATCTCCCAAGCGGACCATTCCATAGGATCAGCCTTGATCTTTTTATCAAATCTTCCAAGCTTTTTACTGATTCTTTGCCGATATCTATGATCGCTTCATCTTTTATAACCGCATCTTCCGGCAAATTTATTTTTTTATTATTTGCAATACTTTTTATGCCGGAAACATTCTCGCTCACGAGCGACTTCCCTACCTCATAGCCTTTAGCTTTCAAAAAATCATTTGCCAAAGACCCGCCGACAAAAACAAAATCAGCCAATCTTAAAAATTTTTTCAGCAGGGGAAGCTTGGTTGAAAATTTGGCGCCTCCAGCTATGTATAGAAACGGGTGCCTCGGATTTTTCATAACTTTTGAAAGGTTTTTTATCTCTGCCTTAAACTGCAACCCCGCATACGCAGACAAAAGCCTCGGCAGGGAAACTACCGAAGCGTGCTCTCTATGAGAAACAGAAAAAGCTTCGTTTACATAAATGTCTCCAAGCTTCGCCAATTCTTGTGCAAATTTTTTGTCATTTTTAATTTCGCCCGGAAATTTTCTTATATTGTCAAAAAAACTGACATTTTGCTTTGGATACTTTGATATTTTAAAGAAATGATTAATAATTGGTTTAAGACTCTCGCTCCCGTCCTTACCTAAATGCGTTATTAAAATTATTTTAGCTCCCTTTTGGAGTAAAAATTTTATAGTCGGCAGAGCTTTTCTGATTCTAAAATCATCTAAAACTTTCCCATTTAAAATGGGCACATTAAAATCCACCCGCACCAGCGCCGTTTTCCCTCTTAGATTTTTTAATTCTCTTATGCTTCGCATATCTTTGCTATTTTCCCGAATTTTTCCGGCTTTAAGCTCGCTCGGCCGACCAGAAATCCGTCCGCTTGGCCGATTTCCAAAAAATCTCTCGCATTTTTCTCGTCTACCGAACCTCCGTAAACCACCCGCACTCCCGAGGCTGCTTTTGCCCCGAATTTATCATTCAAAATCTTTTTCAAAAATAGATTCATCTCTCTCCATTCCTCGGCAGTGGCCGGATGCGCGCCCGCCCCGATCGCCCAGATCGGCTCATAAGCAACCACAACTTTCCCTAAAGAATTTTTTGAAACTCCTTCCAGAGACTCTTCAAGCTCCCTCCGCACAAAGGAAAGATACTCGTGGTTTTCATCCCGCTTTGCTTCCCCCACGCAAAGTATCGGGCGAAGCCCGGATTTTATGGCTCCCTTTATTTTTTTATTCACATTCAAATTATTTTCCCCCATCGCCCGCCTTTCCGAGTGGCCCAATATCACATATCTTGCTCCTATGTCGTACAGCATTTCAGAAGATACTTCTCCCGTAAAAGCGCCGCTATCTTCCCAAAAACTATCCTGCGCGCCCAATGATATTTTTTTTGAAATTCCTTTAAGCGAGCCAAGATACAAAAAAGGCGGGCAAATTGCAATTTCCGTCTTCTTTATGTCCGACACCGATTTCAAAATACCATTAAAAAGTTTTTCCGCTTCTCTTCCGCTTGCCGGATTCATTTTCCAATTGGCGATTACAATTTTTTTCCGCATTTCCACATTATACCAAAAATTTCCCCGAATAAGGTTTTTCACATCAATGTTTTAGATACAGGCATTTGGCGGTTTAATTAATTGATAATCTTCTAAATATTCGTTGGGCGTTTTTCCGCTCAAACCGCAATGTTCCAAGTTGTTGTAATATATATTCCATCTTTCTAAGGCAAATTCAACCCTGTATTAGAACATCCTGTTAGTAACTCCAGTCTCTCTTGCGATTTCAAGAGAAGCTAAAAATGGCGGAGGAATTGCCTCCGTCATGCTAACTAGCATACCACTAATTTTGTTGAATATGTGTCTTAAATTTTGGGGACCTGTCACAAAAGGAATATTTTTATTTTATCAAAAATGGTGGCTAACCCTGATATCCTGATACCCAATCAAAACTTTTGCACCAAGTTTGGGCACTTGCAAAAATATTTGTGTTATAGTTATGTATATGGGATACAAAGCATCTAACAAATCAAAATTTTTCAAACATTATTGTATTTTTATCATTTTTTTGGTTGTTTCATTTCTTTCTTTTGGAATAATGGCAAAAGCAGTCACTCCGACTCTTTCCATCTCCGCTTTAGGCGATGGTGATTCTGTCCAGCTTAGCGTGACCGGTGATGCAAATACCAACGTCCTGCTTTATTACACAAAAAGCGGGGGAGGCCAACAGATCATCCCAATCGGCTATACCAATACAAACGGAGTTTTGATAACGACAATAAGTAGCTCTAATTACGGCGTCACTTCAAACAGCTTGGTGCGTGTGACGCTCGGAAGCATCAACGGGCCGCAATCAAGCGATCTTACCTGGCCGAATGTTTCGGCAACGATTTCCACGAGTAATATGCTCACCTTAAGCCAAACCGGCCTCGTGCTTGCTCAAGGGCAAACTGCCACGATAACTGCCAGCAACTTAAACTCAAGCACTTTGTATTTATCCTCCAATTCCAAACCAGTCATAGCAAATGTAAATATCAGCGGAAGCCAAATAATAGTCCAAGCTAATAGTTACGGCTCAACCATTGCTACTGTATGTCTGGTGAACAATACTTCAAATTGCGGAAGCATTTACATTAATGTACAAAGTACAAGCGCTACGCCTCTCACTTTCAGCCAAAACACACTTTCAATGTATTTAGGGCAGACAGTGTCTATCGGTATTTCGGGCGGATCGGGTTCTTATACAGTCCTTAGCAATTCTTCTCAAAATCAGGGCATAATTCAAACTAGTGTTTCTGGATCAAATATCAACTTGACGGCGCAAAGCTCTACCGGCTCTTCTTCTATTGCTGTCTGTTCGACTAGTCTAACTTCCTGCGGAATAATTAATGTAATCATCGGTGCAACCAGTACAACTTCTTCGATCACTTTCAGCCAATCAACCCCGACCCTTTCCGTAGGACAAAACTTGAATGTGAGCGTCTACGGGCCTTCTAGCAGCATCTTTTACGTGACTTCAAATTCCAGTCCGAATGTGGTCCAGGCAAATCTTTCCGGTTCCACTCTCTCCTTGCTCGGCATTACTAATGGGTCTTCAAATATCCAAGTTTGTGCTTCAACAAGCATTTGTGGAACGCTTAGCGCTACTGTAAACTACGGCTCGAACAACACCGGCACTAAACTTACTTTGAGCCAAGATAGTGTTTCAGTAAATGTGGGACAGACGGCAACGATAACTATCTCCGGTGGAGCAATGCCCTATAACATTTCTTATACGCCAAATGTAATTTTCCAACCGACTTTAAACGTAAATATCCTTTTGATTTATGGAACAAGCGCCGGCTCTTCGCTTATGAACGTCTGCTCATATTCCGGTAATTGCGCCACCTTATCTGTGATAGTAAACAGCCCGAATACAGTAATAAATCTGCCGACGGGATGCACCTCAACCGACGGTTACAGTCCGACGACCGGCCTCTCCTGCTCTTCCACTACTTCAAGTACAAACAATATAATTGCTGGTTGTATTGGTACAAATATTTATAGCACAATAACAGGTCAACTTTGTCCTGTGGCCACCCTGACAAATTCATCAATTAGTACAAATAAAAATACACCAACAAATTTATCTTCCAATACGACCAATGCTTATGTATTTACCAAACCTCTCAAACTCGGTTCAAGCGGAGCGGAAGTAAAAGAACTGCAAAAACGATTAAAAAAGCTCGGATACTATAACGGACTAATTGACGGGAAGTATGGCAAGGACACAGAAAAAGCCGTAAAGGCTTATCAAAAGGCCCATGGGCTCAAACAATTAGGCAATGTCGGACCGGGCACTAGAGCGGCTCTTAATAAATAAACCCACACACTATGGTTTTTGTTTGACTAAAAATATAGTGTGTGGGTATAATGAAGGCAATGGAAGCAGATAAAAAAATGGAGTGGTCTGCGCTTGAATATGAGGAAAGGGAACGCGGAAATGACTGGTTCTGGGCTTTGGGCGTAATCGTAGTAGCCAGCTCAATCGCATCTTTTATCTATGGTAATTTCTTCTTCGGACTCTTACTTATTATAAGCGGAACTCTGCTTTGGTCTTTCGCCGTCAAAAAACCAGACTTGGTTTTCTACGAGATAAACAAGAAAGGGCTTAAAATCAAAACCAGGCTTTATCCTTACGATAAGATAAAAGCTTTCTGGGTTAAAAAGGAAAGCGATATTCCGGTTCTCTTTATAAAATCTGAAAGGCCATTTATGCCAATAATTTCAATGCCGATCAAAATAGAATACGCCGACAATATCAGAAGCATGATGCTGGAAAATAAAGTTCCGGAAGAAGAAATGAAAGAACACATCTCCGAGAAAATTATGGACTCGCTCGGATTCTAACTTTAGTGAATTTTTTATCCAAAAATGCTAATCTAAAAACGCATCTTCTTTGGAAGGTCCCGTCGTTCAATGGATAGGACGTAACTTTGCGGAAGTTATGATGCAGGTTCGATTCCTGCCGGGATCACAAAAATATAAAACCCCTTCTATGCTATCATTTAGGGATGGCGCTATGGGAAAATGACAATGAAATAATAGAGTTATGCAAAGGTGGAGAAATAGATCTCTTTAAAATTTTAGTCGATCGTTATACTCCTCCTCTTTTTTCTTTCTCCGCTCGCCTAGTAGGCAGTGAAAATGCGCCGGACATCCTGCAGGAAGTTTTCCTGAAAGTTTGGAAAAATTTAAAAAAATTCAATCCCCAAAAAGCGAGCTTCAAAACCTGGATTTTTACTATTGCCAAAAACACGGCCACGGATTTTTTGAGAAAGAAGAAAAATATCCTCTTCTCGGAAATCGAGAGCAAAGAAGAAGAGGCTTTTGAAGAAAACATCCCGGATGAAAGCCTGCTTCCCGACGAAATTTTTCAAAAAATGGAAAACAAAGAACTGCTTGAAGGCGCTCTCCAAAAACTTCTGCCTGAATATAAGAGTATCCTTTTGCTCCATTATGCAGAGGAAATGACTTTCGATGAAATAGGAAAAATTCTGAAAAAACCGTTAAATACCATCAAAAGCGAGCATTATCGCGCTATTGTACTGCTCAGAAAAATTCTAAATACCATATAAGTTCAGTTGCACCAAACAGCCATTTGGTACGTATAAGGTATATATGATGGAGGAAAAACTATCTAGGTGTTTGAGAGAAGCTGCTCTAAAAATGGATCCGTCTCTCTCTCTTAAAATCTGGCAAAAACTGGTTTTGCGCAATAAAAAGATGGCGGAAATCAAACTGGCCGTCTTCTCCGCGCTGGGAACTATTTCTGCCATCTCTATAATTCCGGCGTTTAATTCCCTGTCTTCCAGATTAAGCCAGTCTGGTATTTACGAATATTTATCAATCGCCTTTTCGGGAAATAACTTTTCTGCGGTCTGGAGAGAACTTTTCTATTCCATCGCCGAATCTCTGCCTACTTTAAGCATCACCCTTTCTTTATCCATCATTTTTGTCTTCTTTATTTCCATCAAATATGCGATGAAACAAATTATAAGCGGTCAATTATTAAACCGGCAGATTAAATCTGTCTAAAAAGCATGAAAAAAGTATATGAAGATATCAAAAAAGTTTTTGAGTCAAAAGTTTTAGTTGGTTTTCTTTATAGCATTGGAGTAGTCATCGTAGTGATACTTATATTTTCCGCCGGAGTTTCGGTCGGCTTCCATAAAGCTTCCTTCGGCCGGGCATGGGGCGAAAATTACGAGCGTAATTTTGGCATACGTCCCGACAGAATGATGTTTGGGGACGATAACTTGCCAAACCCGCACGGGGTTATGGGGAAAATAATAAAAATTGAATTACCTGCCATAATAACTGAAAGTGATGGCGAGACAGAAAAAACAGTTTTGGTAAATAAGGATACCAAAATAAAAAGAATGAGAAATGAGATCTCTTCTGCCGACTTGAAAGCCGATGATTTCATCGTAGTTATAGGAAACCCGAACAACCAAGGACAAATTGAAGCAAAACTCATAAGGGTAATACCTTCTCCGAAATTAATTTCTAATTCCCAAAATCCGACGGAGAATAATAACCAACCGACCCAATAATATATGAAGGGAAAATTAAACAAAGCAAAATCTTACGCGTTTTCTCATAAAATAATAAGTTCTATCGTCGTTGTTGCAGTAATATTCACCGGGTATTGGGGATACAAAAAATCCACCAGCACAAGCGGAGAAACCGAATATATAACAACTCTTGTTAAAAAAGGAACTATTGTTTCCTCTGTAACCGCAACCGGCCAGGTGGAAAGTTCTAATCAGATAGATCTCAAGGCTAATATTTCAGGTACTATAACTTATGTCGGTGTAAAGCCGGGAGATAAAATTTTAAAAGGTAAATTACTCTTCGCGATAGATAACAAGGATGCCTTAAGGGCGGTACGCGATGCTGAAGTTAACTTGCAATCGGCGCAAATATCTCTTCAAAAATTACAGAGCCAAAATTCGACCGAAAATATGAACGCTGATTTGGCAAAAGCTTATGATGATGGTTTTACTAATGTCTCAAACGCTTTTCTTGATTTGCCCGGCATAATGACGGATCTTGACAGTATGTTCTTTAAAAGCAACCCCTCTTTGGGCTCCGGACAATGGTATGTAAACTGGTATGAAGGCCAAGTAACCGGCAGTGATACAGACAAAGTCAAAGCTTACAAGCAAAATTTTATTGATACTTATAATTCTGCACTTGCCGTCTATAATAATATTTTTAACGAGTATAAATCAGTTTCTCGCACCTCCGACTATGACACCATCAAAGACTTTATTTCTAAAACGTATAATGCGGTAAAACTTATTTCCGATGCTATTAGAAGCGCCAATAACTACATAGACCTTGTAAACGATTCTCTGCAAAAAAACAATCAAAATATTCCGGCTATTATCAGTGCGCACAAAGCGAGCTTAAACACTTATACTTCAAAAATAAACACACACCTGGCAAACTTGCTCTCGGCCAAGACAAACATCAAGACTTATGAAGATGCTTTCCCAAATGCCAATCTGGATCTGCAATCGTCCCAACTCTTATTAAAACAAAGAGAAAATTCTTTGCAGGATGCTAAAGATAATTTGTTAAATTACTCTGTCTTTGCTCCGTTTTCGGGCACTATCGCAAACGTAGCTGTAAGTGAGGGAGGCACGAGCGGGAGCACTTTGGGCACCATTATCAGCAACCAAAAAGTGGCCACCCTTTCTATGAATGAAGTGGATGTAGCAAAGATAAAACTGGGACAAAAAACCGCTGTCATCTTTGACGCCATAGACGGACTTACTATTACCGGCATAGTGGCAGAAATAGATATTAAGGGTACTGTCTCGCAAGGAGTTGTGTCTTATAATGTAAAAATACTTTTTGACTCGGACGATATCCGAATCAAACCGGGTATGAGCGTTTCTGCCACAATTATTACTGATTCAAAAACAGATATCTTGTATGTACCGTCAAGTGCAATCAAAACACAAGGCTCAAACAAATATGTATTGACGTTTCCTACTTCACTACCGAAACCGGCCCCGGGCATGCAAGGGACTCCTTTAACTAAAATACCAAACAAAATCACCGTGAAAACAGGAATTTCTGATAGCACAAATACGGAAATAATTTCCGAACTAAAAGAGGGAGATCAGATAATTGCGCGCACCATTACCGCATCGGGCACAACTAAAACTCAAACAGCCACTTCACTCTTTGGTGGCGGGGGGCGCATCGGCGGAGGCCTTGGCAGATAATTATGATAGAAGTTAAAAACATAACAAAAGTATATAAAAGTAGGGCGGAAGATTTTACTGCTCTCAAGGGGGTAAGCTTTTCCATCAATGATGGCGAATTCGTGGCTATAATGGGCCCGTCCGGTTCCGGCAAATCTACCTTGATGCATATACTAGGTGCGCTTGATACTCCGACTTCCGGTACTTATTTTCTAGATGACAGAGACATTTCTACTCTCTCTCAAGATGAGTTGGCAAATATTAGGCGCAAAAAAATAGGCTTTGTCTTTCAAGCTTTCAATCTGCTCCCCCGCGCTACAGTTCTGCGCAACGTCTCCCTGCCTTTAGTTTATGAAGAAATATATGACGGCGAAAGAGAAAAGCGAGCAAAAAAAGCCTTGCTCGAAGCGGGCTTTGCGGAAACGCATTTCAGGCACCTTTCCAATGAACTTTCCGGAGGACAAATACAGCGCGTAGCTATTGCCCGCGCATTAGTCAACAATCCGTCGCTCGTCCTGGCAGATGAACCGACAGGCAACCTGGACACCAAAACGGGCGAAGTGGTGCTCTTAACTTTTCAAAAATTAAACAAAGATTTTGGTCGAACCATTGTGCTCATCACCCATGAGCAAGATGTCGCGGAACATGCTGATAGGATTATCCATATCAGAGACGGCTTAATTGTAAGTGACGAGAAGAACAAAAATAAAAAAGAAATAAAAGAAAATTATTGATATGAAATTAAAAGATATCTTTGAAGAAACGCGGAGCGCCCTCTCTTCAAACAAAGTGAGGTCGGGCCTCACGATGTTAGGTATTGTAATCGGCATCGGATCGGTCATAACGATGACGGCTATCGGCAACGGAGCGCAAGATTCTATCACTTCCTCTATACAATCCATCGGTTCAAACCTGATTACCATCCGCCCGGGAATACAACACGGAGTAGGTATGCAGGTAAGTTCTGGACGTGGTTCGGCAAAATCTCTCACGCTGGCAGACTCGAATGCCATTTTAAAAAATGTCGCTTTAATAAAAGATGTAGCTCCAGAAGTCTCCGGCAGATATCAAGTGACTGCAAAAGGCGCCAATACTAATACAACTGTAGACGGTATAACTTCTGACTATGCAGACGTACGCAATTTATCTGTCGCCGAAGGGTCTTTTATAACTCCGCAAAATGTATCAGATGGAGCAAAAGTCGCCGTATTGGGACCTTCTGTGCGCAATGATCTTTTCGGGGAAGGAACAGAAGCACTGGGAGAAACCATACGCATAAAAAATATACAGTTTAAAATAATAGGCATAACGGAAACGAAAGGCGGAACCGGTTTCGGTAGTACTGATGATATAGTTTTTATCCCGATCAGCACCGCGCAGAGGTATCTCTCTGGAGACAAATATGTGACTTCAATCAGCGTTTCTGCGGAAAATTCAGATACCACTTCCCAAGTTCAATCGGATTTGACCAGTCTGCTTTTGGAAAGACATAATATTTCCGACCCGGCGCTCGCTGATTTCTCTACTTTAAACCAGGCGGATATTTTAGCCACTGCTTCGTCTATTACCGGCACGCTCACTATGCTTTTAGCCGCGATTGCTAGCATTTCGCTCATAGTTGGAGGTATTGGCATTATGAACATGATGCTTACTACCGTTACCGAGCGCACTCGCGAGATAGGACTACGCAAAGCAATTGGAGCAAGAGAGAAAGATATAAGTAATCAATTTCTATTAGAAGCCATCGCTCTTACTTTCATGGGAGGAACAATCGGCATTATTTTAGGCTGGCTCATATCTTTCGGAGTAAGTAAATTGAACTTGATTACTACAAAGGTTTCCGTTTCCTCGGTATTGCTTGCCTTCTTCGTTTCCGCCTTCATCGGCATAGTTTTCGGATATTATCCGGCCAAAAGAGCCTCAAAATTAAATCCGATTGAGGCGCTGAGGTATGAGTAAAAATAAAAAATCCTTGACTTTTTACCCTAAAAGTGCTATACTTTATAGGGTTAAATAAATGTAAATTGACATAACAATCATAAAAATAGCGAGGTATTAAATGAAAAAGTTAGTTGTTTTTTTCTTGGTTTTTGCGCTTGTATTAAAAGCGCAAGTTCTTATTTCTACTGACTCCGACAGTCTCCCCAAAATTTTACAAAAAGGAGACATAAAGAGGCTAGGGTTGAAAGAAATGACTCTGGGGGAGCCATGGAAGTGTTTAAACTACAATAAAATTAAAAACACATTTGTAGTTTCAACACTTCCGGCAGGAACCATAGTTTTAGTTGATCCTTCTGGAACAATTTTTTACAAGGCAGATTGCGGAAACCGTCTTCTGTCTTTGGATTCCGAAGAAAATGGAATGGGGGGCCAAAGAGAGTCAGCCCGCAAAAAAATTGAAGAAAAAAATATCGCTCGAGAGCTTTACAAACAAAAAGCTGAAACTCTTGAGTGTATAACCAAAAACTCCGTCAGACAACAGGGTTATTATCCCGGGTATGGAGTAACTTACTATCCATACTATTACGGATACGGAGGATATTATAACTATTCCTACCCATATTCCGGATATAACCGGAATGTATGGGTCGGAACGGGAACTCGATTTTATCCGGACCCGCCAAGTAGGGGGACCAATGGAGGACAAAGAAACCCCGGTGCTTATCACACCGGACGACGATAAATTCAAAGGGAAGCAATTGCTTCCCTTTTTTAAATTTATTTCACTAGTTTCGCTAGACGAGCTTTTTTGCGGGCGGCATTGTTTTTCTTTATCACTCCCCTTTTAGCTCCCTTATCAATAGTGGCATAAGCACTCGCCAACATTTTTCCCGCTTGTGCTTTATCAGTCTTTGAAAGTTTTTCAATTTTTTTGATTATATCCTTCATCGCTTTCTTCCGCTGGTCATTGACAACTTTTTTGCGAAGAGATACACGTATAGCTTTTTTGGCTGATTTTGTTATTGGCATATAGGCTAATTTAACAGAAATCTATTATAAATGCAAATCAACTATTTTTTCTCGTAATTTATACCCCTTCCCCCATTTCAGCATCCCCAAATAAGAAATTAAACTCTCTTTCTTCGAGCTATTTTTCAGATTTTTAAACATTCTTCTTTTGGTGCTTGTTCTCAAAACCCTGTGCTCCGGAAAATGCACCCAGCCCAGAAAATCCACACCTGAAGCGACGGTTTTAATGAAAACTTTGTCGGGATGCAGGTTTAATTTCAAATTATTTTC
>CAYQKC010000002.1:0-40336 GCA_964418145.1 uncultured Candidatus Saccharibacteria bacterium | reverse complement strand
CTGCATAGTATAGGGATTTTTAATTACAGCTTCCACTTTCCAATTTTTCCCATATTGGCTCGGATAAACCGCATAAAGCGGTTCCTTAAAACTTGACAAGGTTTTTTGGATTAAATATCTAGGAAAATTTTTACCGAGTTTAATGACTCTTTTATCTTTCGATTTTTTATAAGCTTTTATAATTATTTCTTTCCCATTCATGTCATCTTTGACAACCTTAATCTGCCTTTTTAAAAAAGTCACAGTCATTCTGACTTGTTCATAAAAAATTTTATTCAAATCCGATTTATTTTCTTTCCAAGTAGGTAAATTAACTAAGAAAAAATCCGAGATATCAAGCGGAAAAACATCTTTGACCGTTGGCTTTATCATATCCATGCCGTTATCTACGGCATCTATCTGTTGCGCAAGTATTTTATCTATTTCCGTTGCCACTTTTTTATTCCCGGCGATCTCTTTGCCGAATTTTTTCCAAACCAATCCGAATGAAGAATATTTGATCCCGTTTTTCCTCTTGCTTTTAAAACTTTTCTGATGATGATCGAATCTGTTTTTTTTCTCATCATAGATCCCGCCCACATCAAAAATGTAGTCTCCTTCTTTTATCCTCTCCATCTCGCGGGTTCGGATGATCTCAAATTTCTTGCCCTTACTCTCCAGATATATGGAAAGAGTGGCAGCGGCAAAAATGTCATCCGCATGGAAGGACCCGTCGTGCGTCACTAATTTTATTTTTTTATTCTTTATTATAACCATTGCCATTTATGCCGTTAATTCCGTTCTTCAAATATTCATAAAAAGTAAAGACGGATGAAGCTATTTTATCAAAAAGCAGGAATATCGCTATCATAATGAATATCACCACTGAAAATTTGCTTATCTCTCTGCTTACCGATATAGCCGTCTCGCTGAAGAAAAATCCCAAAGAAAGCAAGGCCGGCGCCCAGATAAAAGTTGAAATAATCTCCGCTTTGCAGTAAGTTTTGAACTTCACTTTGTGATAGCCGGAAAAAAGAATCACCAGATAATTCGTCCCCATTATGAATTTTGAAAAGAAAATGGTCCAAAACGGCTTTTTTTTAAAACTTGGTGCAAGATAAGAAATTCTTTTCTCTATATATTTGAAAAATTTGCTTTGGCCGTATCGTTCATTCACTCTTTCACCTATGTAATATAAGACAAAGGTCTTTACAAAACTCCCGGAAAATATAAGAGTGAGGGATAGCCAAAAATCGAGTGCGCCTAAATATGCCAAAACGCCAGTTGTTATAACTACTACTTCTCCTTCAAAAATGAGCCCTAAAAATATAACTGCATAAGCCCAGATTTGATGACGCTCAACCAAAAGGGTTAAAAATGTTACAGTTTGCATACCTTACTAAAATAAAGAATCCACGACTTCTTTCACTTCTTTTCCATCAGCTTTCCCTTTTAAATCTTTCATAATGATCTGCATCAGCATTCCCTTTTTAGACGTGTCAGTAATTCCTAATTCTCTTCTTTTTTCTTTAACTGTTTTTTCTATCTCGTTTCTATCCATCATCTTTGGTAGATATGCATCAAGGATAGCGAGCTGTGCCTCTTCAGCTTTAACCAGATCTTCTCTACCTCCTTTCTTAAATTGTTCTATGGAGTCTTTTCTCTGTCTGGACAAACGCACAATCACCGCCAATGCCTCTTCGTCAGCGAGCATATCTGTCGGCCTCTTGCCTTTGGCGACCAGTTCATTAGTAAAGGCCGCCAAAGTAAAACGCAAGGTCTCCAATAGAACCGCATTTTTAGCGAGTATCGCTTCTTTTATCTTATTTTTAATTTGTTCGTGGAGCATAACCTAATTATATGTTAAAATGAAGCATATGCCAAATATAATTTTCTTTGATACCGAAACCACCGGTAATACGGAAAAAGATTTTCTGTGCCAACTTGCTTATAAAATTTACCCCGAAGGAGACGAGGACAGCAAAGAAAACTTTGTCGGTCTTTATAAACCGCCCGTTAAAATTCCGCCCGAAGCTTCCGCTATACATCATATCTCAAACAAAATGGTTGAAAAAAAACCTGTTTTCAAAAAAAGCGCCGATTTTGTAAAAATAAAGAAACTTTTTGAGGACGAAAACTCGGTATTGGTCGCCCATAATGCCCCTTTTGACCTTGCTATAATCAAAAAAGAAGGCATCGAACCCAAAAAATTCATCTGCACTTTGCGCTTGGCGAGATACTTGGATCCCGAAGTAAAAATCATAAGGTATAACCTACAATACCTGCGCTACCTCTTAGAAATTGAGGTAGATGCCGCCGCGCATGATGCCCTAGGTGACGTCTTGGTTCTTGAAAAGCTATATGAAAGTCTCAAGAAAAAATTAATGAGCGAAGAAAACTTAAACGAAGAAGAAGCTGTAAAAAAAATGATAGAAATATCTTCGCACCCTTCTTTGTTTAAATATATAAACTTCGGTAAATATAACGGCAAAGAAGTGGCTGAGATAGCCAAAATCGACCCCGGCTACCTCGAATGGCTTCTGGCCCAGAAAGTCGAAAGCGACCAGCTGGATGAAGATTGGATTTACACGTTGAAACATTATTTAAGGAAATTGTTATAATATAATATTAAGTATGAATTTGGAAACCATTTTAATTGCTATAGCGCTTTTGATTGGAGGCTTTCTGATCTACCTTTTACAACAAGTGAGCACTCTCATAAAAGCGGTTGACAATAAATTAGGCGAATCAAATCGACAGATGAATGAAAATTTAAAATTTCACTCATCCGAATCAAACAAAATCATCCGTGATGTGACAGAGAGATTAACTCGCCTTGACGAGACTAATAAACAAGTCATTTCTTTCGCTGATCAGCTTCAAAACTTGCAAGATATTTTAAAAAATCCAAAACAGCGCGGGGTCTTGGGCGAATATTATTTGGAAACCGTCTTGAAAAATGTTCTGCCTCCCGGGAGCTACCAGATGCAATACGAATTCCCGGACGGAACTATAGTGGATGCGGCTGTTTTTGTAAAAGACAAAGTAATACCGATAGATTCAAAATTCTCGCTGGAAAATTACAATAAAATGGCGGAAGCGAAAGATGGATTGGAAAAAGAAAGATTGAGTAAAATCTTTGAGAATGATTTAAAAAATAGAATTCTGGAAACTGTTAAATATATCCAGCCCAAAGAAGGCACCACTGATTTCGCCTTTATGTTTATCCCTCATGAAGCGATCTATTACGACCTTTTGACCGGTAAGGTCGGAGGAAGCGAAGAGAATTTGATCCAGCGCTCGGCGGGAAAATACAAAGTGATCATTACTTCCCCGACATCATTCCTCGCCTACCTGCAGACAGTCTTGCAGGGACTCAAAGCTTTAAAGATAGAGGAATCTGCCAAAGAAATAATAAAAAAGGTGGAAGATTTGGGCAAACATTTAAAAACTTACGACGAGTATCATGAAAAGCTCGGCAATTCTTTAAGTACTGTAGTAAATCACTACAACGCTTCCGGCAAAGAACTCAAAAAGATAGACAAAGACGTCCTTAAAATCTCTGGTTCTTCTCCAGAACTTTCTTCCTTGTCTCTGGAAAGACCTCATCTAGAAGATTGACTTTTAAAAAATAAAAGTATAAAATTGCAAGCGAATTCAACTAAACAACTAGTACATCAAAAAAATTTGCGAGGGTTTTATGTGTGGAAAAATTTCTTCCGTACCAGTGTATCCAGATAATTTTATCCTTCCTAATGGAAGGAAAGCTCTAGAAAAAGAGTTGGAAACTCTTTCAAAGAGAACAAAAAGAGCAAAAGAAATTAAAATTATTTTATCTGAAATTCCAATTGTAAAAACAACCGAACAAAATGAAATAATTCTACCTGGGAATGGATTCAAACTACGTTTCTTGGATAGCAGTGAAGGATTATTCGGTGTTCTTGACGGAACGTTAAATGTAAAGAGACATGATTTGCCACATAATACTGCTATAATTCTAGCTTCTTCTGATCTTGGAAAAACTATCCTCGGGAAGAAGAAAGGCGATACGGCTTCAATAATAGAAGGTAAAAAAGAAAGACCTTTTGTTGTAGAAGAAATTAAAATACCCTCAAAAGCAAAATGGCTATTCCGTTTTGATAATCTAGCCATTAGTGAATAATAAATTTTAAACAGGCAACGTAACCCCGTAAGGTTACGTTGTTTTGCTTTTAATTTTATTTAAAAATGTTATATTTTATGTGGGCCTTATCGTCTAGCCTGGTTAGGACACAAGCTTCTCAAGCTTGGAACTCGGGTTCGAATCCCGATAAGGTCACAAAGCGAAAAGAACACTCCGCGCCTGCCAAAGGCAGACAGGCACAATGATGTGCCTCTTTTCCAAAGGAAAAGTACGGAGTGTTCTAAATATAAAATGGGCTCGGTTTTATGAAACTATTTTGCGGGAGGAATGGTTCGCAAAACCGAGACTGATTTTTGAAATGCTGGCGGGGGTTCCCGCCGTGCCGGAGGATGCGGGGGGAATACGGGGCGAATTTTTTTGCGAGCTGGCAACAAAAAAGAAAATACCTAACATTGAAATCTCGGCAAAGCCGAGATGCAAAAATTATTTTGGTAGTTTATTTTTTCAACCACTGCTCTAATTCTTTAGAGCTACAAACAATTAAGTCTGGATTTTCACCAGTCTTTCTTTCTTTTGATGTAAAATACTCACCCATTTTAGAAGCAGTGTTTGGATTAACTGGATCAAATTTTCCAATAAAATAATGTCCTTTTGTTGCTTCAAAAATTTGATAACGGACAGTGTTATTTGAATTTATTGCAAGTTCCAAAATTTGTCCTTTATTAAATTTCAAAACTTCGTTACTTTCAGGTAAATTATCTAAGTCAGATTTAATTTCATCAAAAACTTCTGACGGAATACCCGGGTACATTTTTTGATTTTCTTCTTGTGATTTTTTATAGTTTAGATAATTTGGCATTACTTCATAGCTTTTTGGTAAACCGTCTTCTTGTTTATTTAGAAAAGTTTTAAATATGTCATCATGCCCCATTCCTGTTCCAGAAACTTCTTGAAGATGTTTTTTCCATTCTTCCTCCATATTTTTTAATTTCGTTTTTGAAATTTCCAATGATGGTATATCCTCATTATTTGGCTGAAGACCAAGTTCTGCTCGAATGGCATTTAATTTATTTGTATCTGCTTCAATTCTATCTTTAAGAATAGATATTTCCTGTTCCTTATTTATTGTATTATCTTTATCGGGTAAATTTTCGTTTTGATTCTTATTTTCCAAAGATTCCTTACCAATTTCAATAGTCTCAATTTTTTCTTCAACTGATTTAATTTCATTTTGATTATTAAGATTTTTTGGCAAATTTTCTACCATAGAATTTTTCTTTCATTCAGACTTTTCAATTCCAGTATAAGCGTAAACTCTTTCTTTGTCTTTATTCCATGTGATTTGATTTTCATCAAAAACTGGAGTTAATTCATATTTTATTTGGTGAGCATCTGGCTGATTAGTTGTTCTCAATTTTATATATTCATCCCAAGGCATTTCGCCCAAGAAAACCATTTCACCATTTTTAATTTTTTCATTAAATAATTCTTCTTTTATTTTCCAAGAATTAGCAAAAGATTTATGGTTTTCCTCTTCGTATTTTGTGTTTATTTCATTGGCAACACGGATTTGTTCGACACTAGGATTTGTTGGTGTTTTTATATAACGATATGAGACGACTTCATTTTCCTTATTTCCATAAACAGGATTACTATTTATTTTGCTACCATTTTTCATATTTGAAACATAAAAATCTTCATCAATTCAATTATATTATTTCTCTTTAACTACCTAACTTCTCCTCAAAGCTGGGAGACTAGGAATCGGACCTAGATTAAAGGCTTCAAAGGCCTCTGTCCTACCGTTAGACGATCTCCCAATTTATTAAACTTCTTTATCTTGCCCTAATATTTTGATTATCGCAAGCTCGAGGGGCAGTTCGGAGACGAAGGCGTTGTCTATATCCGCATAGGCGGAAAGGAGAGCGGAGAGGCTTTGAGAGTCAAACTTTGCCTCCTTTTTTTCTTTTATCAAATCTCTCAAAAACTTTAAGTCATCCTCGGATAAATCCCCTGTCATTTCTCCTTCTAGCTTAGGCGCATATTTCAGGACAATGGCCATGCGGAATTTTTCAACGATCAGCTTTAAGAATAATTTCATATCCAGATTTTCCAGAGAAGCAGTGCGGACGGCAGTAATTCCCTTTTCCAAATTTTTCTCCGCAATGGCGGAGATGTATTCATTCACCAAGGCGGTCTTCGGCGCGCCGGTTATTTTTTCAATCTCTTCCCTTTTGATTTTTTTACTCTTGCTGAAATTTAAAATTTTCTGAAGCGTTCCTTGCGCATCGCGATACGAACCGTCTCCCATTATAGAGATAAGCTCGGCGGAACCTTGGTCGAGCTCGTAGCCCTCGCTCTTGGCGATATTCGTGACCATATTTTTAAGCAAAAGATCGGAAGGCTTTTTAAAAGTGAAAACTTGGCATCGGGAAATGATCGTATCTGGAACTTTATGAACCTCCGTCGTTGCCAAGATGAATATCACGTGCTTCGGAGGCTCTTCCAAGGTCTTTAAGAGGGCGCCCCAAGCGTCTTTGGAGAGCATATGTACTTCATCTATGATGTAAATCTTGTATTTGGAATCAAAAGGAAGCACTCGTACGCCGTCGCGAAGGGCCCTGATATCTTCAATCCCGCGGTTTGAAGCGGCATCTATCTCATAGAGGTCGTTTTCGGAAACCCCGATCTCGCGGGCAAAAATACGAGCTACTGAGGTCTTGCCCGTGCCCCGAGAACCTACAAAAAGGTATGCATGAGAGACCTTGCCCGCCTTTATGGAGCTTTCCAGAACTTTCACAATATGGTCTTGCCCCAATACCTCTTCAAAGCTTTTAGGCCTGTATTTCCTATATAAAACCAAATGTTCCATGCGTCTATTATAAACTTTTTAAAAAATTTTTCACTACTCTTCCCACCCCCTTGGCATTTTTGGTTTTCATCAGTTCTGTACGCAATTCTTTGGCACCCGGAAAATCATTCACATAGGCCTTGAAATGCTTTTTCATCACAGCGAAACTTTTATATTTACCGATAAGTTTTTCAAAGAGTTTTGCGTGCCTAATTAAAATTTCTAATTTTTCTTCTAAATTAACTTCTCTTTCACTAAATAACCATGGGCTGCCAAAAATACCTCTACCAATCATAATGCCGTCGCATTTATATTTTTTTACTTTTTTTCTCCCCTCTTCTAAATCTTTTACATCTCCGTTTCCTATTATCAAAGTCTCCGGGCTTATTTCGTTTCGCAACTCTACAATCCTTTTCATAAGCTCCCAATGCGCTGGAACTTTAGACATTTCCTTGCGGGTGCGCAAATGCACGGTAAGCGCCGGTAGGTTTTCTTCCAAAAGTCCGCGAAGCCAGGTCTCCGTCTCGTTTTTCGCATAGCCGATACGGGTTTTGACTGAAACTGGAAGCCCGCCCGAGCCTTTGCGAGCAGACTCTATAATTTCACGGGCCTTTTTCAAATCTTTTATCATTGACGCCCCGGAATTTTGTTTTTCTATCGCCCTATCAGGACAACCCATATTTATGTCAATTCCGTCAAAGCCTAATTTCTTGCAAAGTCTGGTGGCACTTTCTATATTTTCAGGATTTGATCCGAATAATTGGGCAACAATAGGGTGTTCGTTTTTACTAAATTTAAGATCTATTAATAATTTTTTTCTTGCTTCTTTATGTGCCAATCCGTCCGCCGATACAAACTCAGTCCAAAAGACATCAGGAGGTTCGCACTTAGCTATTATCTGCCTGAAGGCGCAGTCGGTGACATCCGCCATTGGTGCCAAACAGAAAAAAGGCCTGTTTAATTTTTTCCAAAAATTTTTTGCTTTCATTTATTGAAATTTATAATACACTTTGTTGCCGAATCTCAAATCTATATATTGGAGCGAATCGTATTTTTTCTTGAAATCCGTTTGAAACGGATCCGTGCCGAGGACTGACTGCAGGTTTTCTGTCATTTGCCCCAAATCCGCATCGGATTTAAAGACAAGCTTCGGCCCCAATTGCGATTTCAGATTGGAGGCAAAATAAATTTCCATATCCCCGTCGTCCAAAGGGCTGAAAATCACAGGGTTTAGGCCAAGTTTTATGAGATTATCCTTAAACATAACTAGCTTACCGAAATTTGAATCAAAGTAATAAGCGCCTAAAAGATCCGCTCCATTTCTGTCTGTCTTCCCATAAAATTTCAAATAGACATTGCCTGAAAAATAAGGCGCTTCGTCAAAAATATAGCCGCTCTCATCCATAAAATAGCATTTTTCTTGCCCGCTATCTATTGTGACAGGAAGAATTTCTCCACAATAAGTATAAAGCGGAGAGCGTTCAGATAAATTTATCTTCAAGGTTCTGATATTTTCTACGGAGACGGAGATATTTTTAATCCTCTTCCATTTTTCCATTATATCGGACTTGATTTTTCCGGCCGGATAAAAAATAAAATTCGTTTTAGGCAGAACCCATAAATAATATCCGGACAAGTCTTCGCGCACCTTTTTTTCAATTGACCGGGTATCTATTGCCTTGTTGCCGAATATTTTTATGTCACCGATATTCATCTCTTGCCACCTAGACAAATAAACGAGCCCCACGAGGAGAATGGCAACCAAGAAAAACCAGGTAAAAAATCTTTTGGCAAAAACTTTGCGCCTGTTTTTTTTTATCTTTGTAAGGCGTTCTGAATGCAGAACTCTTTTTTTCCTCTTCATCGTCTATTTAATGAATTCTTTGCCCCCCATGTATTTCTTTAAAACTTCCGGAATTTTAATGCTGCCGTCTGCTTGCTGATAGTTTTCGAGTAGCGCCGCCGGTAGTCTAGAAGTGGCGCAGGCCGTGTTGTTGAGAGAATGCACGTATTTTAATTTTCCGTCATCGTCCCTATATTTGATATTTAAACGGCGAGCTTGAAAATCATGAAAATAAGAAGACGAATGCGTTTCCCGATATTTTTCCTGCGAAGGCATCCAGGCTTCAATATCATATTTTTTGACCTGCCCCAAGCCCAAGTCCCCGCCACAATTGGCCACTACCCTATAAGGGAGCCCAAGCTCTCGCATTAGATGTTCTACATGAGCGGTGATCTCCTCGTGAAGTTTTACGGATTCTTGGTGGTTTGCTTCGCACAAGATGACTTGCTCTAATTTGAAAAATTCATGCACGCGGATAATGCCCTTGATATCCTTGCCGTGCGCTCCGACTTCACGCCTGAAGCAAGGAGAAAAAGCGATAAACCTATGAGGCAAAGATTTTTTATCCAAAATTTCTCCGGAATGATAAGACATCGTAGCTACCTCTGCCGTACCGGCCAAATATTCTCCGTCTTGAGTTTTATATAAATCTTCTTCGCCTATCGGCAAATAGCCAGTACCCATCAAAGTCTCTTTTCTGACAAGCGACGGCACGATCATCGGTGTGTATCCTTGCGAAATAAAATAATCCAAAAAATATTGCCAAAGGGCAAAGAACAGCCTTGCTCCGTCGTTTTTCATAAAATATCCCCTGAAGCCAGAAACTTTTGCGCCTCTTTCAAAATCCGCCAAGTCAAGGAATTCCAAGATAGCCACGTGATCTTTGGGAGCAAAATCAAATCTCGGTTTTTCGCCCCAGACTCTGACTTCTTTATTTTCTTCTTCGTTCTTACCTTCAGGAACGGTTACATCCGGCACGTTCGGCACTTGGAGCATTATCTTCTGCCAATCCTCCATTATTTTTTTGAGTTTTTCTTCTTTTTGCTTGATATCTTCTTTAACGGCGCGCATTTCTTCAATGAGTTGAGTGCGCTTTATTTGATCTTTGGAAACGGCGATATCATTTGAGACTTTGTTTATCTCACTTCGCAAGTCTTCCACTTCCTTAAGTTGTTTTAGCCTTTCATCGTCAAGCTCCAATAATTTATCTATATCAACATCGACGAATTTCTTCTTTGCGCCTTCTTTCACTATGTCTTTATTTTCACGGATGAATTTTATATCTAGCATATTTATGTATTATATATGAAAATTGATATAATTACAAAATGCAAATCAGAAAATTAGACAAGACGGAGTTTCCCAAAGCTCTCTTTGAAATTCCGGAGCCGCCGGAAGATCTCTGGATTATCGGCAATTTGCCAGATCCTGATTTGCCAGAAACAAAAGACCTGGTTTATCTTTCCGTAGTCGGCTCTCGCAAATTTACTTCTTACGGTAAAGAAGCTTGCGAGAAAATCATTGAAGGCTTGAGGGGTTATCCCATTGTAATCGTTTCCGGTTTCGCTATGGGGATAGATACCATTGCGCACAAAAAAGCGATGCAGGTCGGGCTCAGAACCATAGCCTTCCCAGGTTCCGGACTTTCCGATGAAGCTATTTACCCGAAAACAAATGTCGGCCTCATCCGCGAAGTGATAGAAAAAAACGGGTGCCTTATATCGGAATTTGAACCGGATTTCAAGGCGCAGCAATGGGGTTTCCCGATGCGAAACCGCCTGATGGCCGGAATTTCCAAGGCGGTGCTTATCATTGAAGCTGAAGAAAAATCCGGTACTCTTATTACCGCGAGACTTGCCACGGAATACAATAAAGATGTGCTGGCGGTTCCCGGATCAATATTTTTACCAACTTCAAAAGGCACAAATAAATTGATCCACCAGGGCGCCACGCCGGTCACTTCCGCCGAAGATGTGCTCGAAGCACTCGGTTTTGAAAAAGAAGTAAATGAAGAAAAACAAGCCCAGCTTTTCGCAGACCTTTCACCTAAAGAGAAAAAAGTCCTTAATATTTTACGAGAACCTCTCCCACGAGATGATTTAATTCGGGCTCTCAATATGGGGACACCCGAGGCTAATTCCCTGCTCTCGGTAATGGAAATCAAGGGGCTGATCACGGAGGAGCTGGGAGAACTGCATAGGATCTAAATAGGTAAATTTGCCAAATTAAGCGCTTTGGTGTAATACTTTCAAAATGAAACTTTTAATAGTTGAATCACCTTCAAAAGCAAAAACAATAGAAAAATATCTGGAGGGTGTTTATACTGTGCGCGCTTCGGTAGGGCATATCCGTGACTTGCCGAAATCAAACAAAGAAGCCATCGACATAGAAGGTGGGTTTATTCCGCATTATGAAATTTCCAAAGGCAAAGAAAAAATAGTGCATGAATTGCAAAACTTGGCAAAAAAATCCGACGAAATATTACTCGCCACGGACCCCGACCGCGAAGGAGAAGCAATAGCCTGGCATGTTTCTGAAATTCTCAAGAAAAAAGAGAACCTCACTCGGCCTTCGGCCGCCCTCTCCTTATCAAGGAGAAGAACTCTCGGTGAAGTAAATATTCCTATCAAGAGAGTCCGCTTTTTTGAGATCACCAAAGAGGCAGTGGGAGAAGCCATAAAAAAACCGGATGAAATAGATCAAAAACTGGTCAAGGCTCAGGAAGCCAGGCGCGTGCTTGATAGATTAGTGGGCTACGATCTTTCCGGGCTTATTTGGAAAAAAGTCCGTTACGGCCTTTCTGCCGGGCGAGTGCAGTCTCCAGCGCTCCGGATTATCATGGAGCGCGAACGAGAAATTAGAGCTTTTGTCCCAGAGCAATATTTTATCTTGGAAGGGCTCTTTCAGACCATTAAAAAAGAAAAATTGAAGCTTTTTTGTTCCGAGCAACCTAAGGACGAGAAAGAAGCGAAAAGGATACTGGAACTCGGAGAAAAGAATAAGTGGTTCGTAAAAGATTTGAAAGAAAGCGAACAAAAGCGGTCTTCTCGTCCGCCTTTTACCACTTCTACCCTCCAACAAACTGCCAGCACCCGCCTGGGCTTTTCCCCTTCTCGTACGATGCAGATCGCACAAAAACTCTATGAAGCGGGCCATATCACTTATATGAGGACGGACAGTGTAAATTTATCTCTCCAAGCCCAAGAACAAATTTTGAAAGTGATAGAAAAAAAATACGGCAAAGAATATGCCGAAAAGAAATTCTATAAAGCTAAATCAAAAAATGCCCAGGAAGCGCATGAAGCTATTCGCCCTTCGCACATAGAAGAAACTTCCGCCGGGATAAATGAAGAACAGAAAAAACTTTATAGGCTTATCTGGGAAAGAGCTGTCGCTTCCCAGATGGCTGATGCCAAACTCCTGAAAACAAAAGTAATAGCTAACTTGGCGACCTGGCCGCCAAGTGTACTTGGCGGCCAGGTCGCCAAGTTGAAAATTCCGGATTTTTCCGCCACCAGTTCTAGAATCCTCTTTGCGGGCTGGCTCATTTGCGATACCGGCGCCCGAGGAGAAAATATAGAATTGCCGAAAGTGGAAATCGAAGAAGAATTAAAACTGCTCAAACTTGTAAGCAATAAAAAATTTACCGAACCTCCAGACAGATATACCGAAGCAGGACTAGTGAAAGAGCTTGAATGGCGAGATATCGGCCGGCCTTCGACATATGCCTCAATAATGAAAACTTTGGAAGACCGCGGTTATGTAAAAAAAGAAGGGCGAACTCTCTACCCAACCGATGTGGGCGAAGTAGTTTCCGATTTTTTGGAAAAATATTTTGCCAAGTATATTTCCGATACTTTTACGGCTGAAATGGAAGATGAATTGGATGAGATTTCGCGCGGAGAGCGAGATTATAGGGAAACCTTGGAAAATTTCTACGGTCCTTTTTCCGAAGAAGTGAAAAGCAAGGAAAATCTTGAAAAAGCGACTAATTTAGGCAAGGCGCCGAAGGATATCAAATGCCCTAAATGCGGGGGTGAAATGATTATCAAACTCTCTCGTAAAGGCAAATTTTATTCATGTTCAAAATACCCTGATTGTAGCGGGGCATTGCGCCTTGATGGGACAGAAGTAGAAGGTCCGAAAGAAACTGGCGAGATATGCCCGAAATGCGGATCTTCCAAGAGCGGAAAACTGATAATCCGCGAGAGGCGCGATGGGTCCGGAACTTTTATCTCTTGTTCGCGCTATCCGAAATGCAAATTTATAAAAAAAGATGAAGTCGAAGAAGCCAGAAAAAAGACCGGTGTAAAATGCCCGGAGTGCAAAAACGGAGAGATCTCAGAAAGGCGCGGAAGGTTCGGCACATTTTATTCCTGCTCCAATTATCCAAACTGTCAGTTTGCCATTAAAGCAAAACCGACCGGGAATATCTGTCCCAAATGCGGAAACTTGATGATGGAAGGCACAAAAACTATTCCTGAAAGATGTTCAAATAAAAACTGCGAAAATCACAACCCTCACAAACTCAAAAAAGTGCTATAATATAGGGCATGACAGAACTAAAAGAAATTTTAGATCTAACTACAGATATAGCCGATAAAGAAAAAAAACTTATAGAAAGGGCTTATAGTTTTGCTTTGCATGCGCATGACGGCCAAAAAAGAGCCAGCGGGGAGCCGTATTTTAACCACGTCTCGGAAACTGCAAAAATTCTCGCCAAGTTTGGTATGGATGCACAAACTGTTGCGGCCGGACTTTTGCATGATGTGCTTGAAGATTCAAACACTACCGAAGAAAAATTAAGGAATGAGTTCGGAGAAAACATTCTTTTTTTAGTAAATGGAGTTACAAAGCTTGGAACTTTGAAATATCACGGGCATGAGCGCCATGTGGAAAGCCTGCGCAAATTTTTCGTAGCTATTACAAACGATCTCCGAGTGGTCATAATAAAGTTCGCGGATAGGTTGCACAACCTTCGTACTTTGCAATACCTGCGCGAAGATAAAAGAAAAAGGATCGCAATTGAGTCTATCGAGGTTTATGCTCCGCTTGCTAATCGTCTCGGCATGGGGAAATTAAAGGGCGAATTGGAAGATGAAGCTTTTCCTTATGCCTACCCCAAAGAATACGAACAAATAGAAAAAATTCTGGAAGGTCGCGAAGAAACCTATAAAAAAAATCTGGAAGAAGTCTCAACGGAGCTCGAAAATGCCTTAATTAAGAATAAAGTAAATATTTATGAAGTAAACTACAGGGTAAAGCACAAATACAGTCTTTGGAGGAAACTTCTGCGTTATGATATGGATATAGACAAAATCTACGACATAGTCGCCTTGCGGGTAGTGGTAAAAACCATAGAAGATTGCTATAAGGTTTTAGGTATTGTGCATTCAATCTGGCGCCCAATGCCGGGCAGAATCAAAGATTATATCGCCATACCGAAACCGAACGGCTATCGATCAATACACACCACCATTTTTACCGGCTCCGGCGGAGCGGTAGAGATTCAAATTAGAACTGAAGAAATGCATGAAGAAGCGGCTTATGGTATCGCCGCCCATTTTGCCTATAAAACCGAAAAAGAGAAGAAAAAAAATAAAGAAGAAGAGCAGTCAAAGTTCAAGTGGATAGAAGAATTGAAAGATTTTAATTATGATCTGGAAAATCCTCAAAAATACTTGGAACACCTTAAAATGGATTTTTTTAACGATAGGATTTTCGTTTTCACCCCGAAAGGCGATGTTATCGACTTGCCGGATGGCTCCAGTCCGATAGATTTTGCTTATAACATCCACTCCGACATCGGAGAGCACGTCTCCGGAGTAAAGATTAACAGGAAAATTGCTCCTATATTCTCGGCTCTTAAGAACAGCGATATAGTGGAAATAATCACGAAAAAAGACGCACATCCCTCCGGCAAATGGCTGGATCATTCAAAAACTAATTTAGCCAAGAAGAATATCCGCTCTTATTTGGAAAAAAATAGCCTACTTTCCAAGCTAAAGAGTTTCGGCCGTTCTTAATTTTTTAAATACTGAAATTAGAGACGTCGTAAAGTTCTGCGTCATTTTTGCTCTCTCCTTCTTTTTCTTTTGATTTTTCTTCTTGGAATTTTTCCACCACTACTAAATTATTCTTGCTTGCATAATTCTCAAGCATTTCATTCGGATTTTTATCGCCGATAGTTTTATTTATGGAATCCAAAATAGTTTTCAAGTCTTCTTTGGAAAAGAAATCTATCTTGATCTGCCCACCTACTTCCCTCCGGTCTATCTGTACCCGAGTGCCTAGCTTACTCTGTAATTCTTCCTCCATTTCAAGTATTTCCGGATCAGGAGCATATTCGCGTTTCCTGATACGATCGGTAGCGATGCGCCTAGCAAAACTTTCCGCTTCGCGCACCGTTATTCTTTTATACATAATCTCTTTAAGAAGGACAATCTGCTCTTCCGGATGATCGGCGAGCATGAGGATCGGTCTGGTATGGCCTTCGGTAATTTTGCCTTCAGACAAGGCATTTAGGACTTCTTCGGGCAAAGAAAGTATGCGGATAGTGTTTGAGACATATTCCCTGCTCTTGCCCATTTTCTTGGCAATCTCAACATGGGTAAATTTAAATTCATTGGCAAGGCGTATAAAAGCGCGGGCGCGATCAACGACGTTTAAGTCTTCTCTCTGCAAGTTTTCTATAATCGCAAGCTCAAGCTTCATCATAGAGGTATCCCCTGTCCTAATGATGACAGGCACCTGGGAAACGCATGCCATAACAGCCGCGCGGAGCCGGCGCTCTCCGGCGATGAGCTCATACTCGGTAGTGAACCCACCGCCTTCTTTTTCTATTTCTATCCGGGAAACTGTGAGAGGCTGAAGCACGCCGTACTGCTTGATTGATTCAGCTAAATCGACAAGCCTGGTTTCGTCGAAATCGCGCCTCGGCTGATAAGGATTCGGCTTAATTTTATCGGTGTCTACCCAAAAAATTGAATTGGAATATAAATTAGACATAAGTTGATTTTAACATAAAATTTTAGTAAAGTGTAAATATGGATTTTGCCGGGGTGACGGAATTGGTAGACGTACACGACTCAAAATCGTGCGAGGCAACTCATGGGAGTTCGATTCTCCCCCCCGGCACAAACATATGAATAAAAAAAAGAAAACTGACAGCGCCTTGATTGATTTTGAAGTAAACGGCGGGAGGAAGCTCCATGGATCAATTAATACAAATTTCTCCAAAAACGGTTCTGTCGGCCTGCTTTGCGCTTCCCTGCTCAATAAAGGGAAAACCACCCTGCATGGGATCGCCCGCATTGAAGAAGTTTATAGGGTTATAGAAATACTGGAGAGCATGGGCACCTCTATAAGATGGATAGATAAAAATTCCGTGCAGATAATTCCGCCTAAAAAATTCAAAATGAGTGGGATTAACGCTGATTCTGCCATCAAGACCCGTTCGGTAATAATGCTGATTGGTCCGCTTATTCATCTGATTAAAAATTTTTCCTTGCCTCACGCTTCCGGATGCAAACTCGGCAAAAGAACCATTTCCGCCCATATATATGCTTTGGCGGAAATAGGCGTTAAGATAAAAACGACTAATTCGAGTTATGACATATCTGCCTTGAAACTCAAGCCGGCCGATATAGTGATGTATGAATCCGGAGATACGGCTACTGAAAATATCTTGACTGCCGCCGCAAAGATTCCGGGGGAGACGACTATAAGTTTTGCCAGCGCAAATTATATGGTTCAAGAAATATGCTTTTTCTTGGAAACCCTCGGCGTAAAAATAGGCGGAATCGGCACTACGACCTTGACCGTTCACGGGATAAAAGATATTGAAAAAGATATTGAATACTGGAATAGCGAAGACCCGATAGAATCTATGATGTTTATTTCCGCTGCAATAATTACAGACTCGGAACTAACTATAAACAGAATCCCTATAGATTTTCTTTCTTTAGAACTTGAGAAATTAAGAAGAATGGGGCTCAAGTACAAAATTCTTAAAAGATACTTTTCTTTTAATAAAAAAACAAAATTGATAGATTTAAAAATCATGCCTTCCAAGCTTTCTGCGCCGGAAGATAAAATTCATGCCAATCCTTACCCGGGCATAAATATGGACAATCTACCGTTTTTCGTCCCAATCGCCGTCAGGGCAAAAGGGCAAACAATGATCCATGATTGGAGTTATGAAAATCGCGCTATTTATTTCACTGAATTAAACCGTCTTGGCGCAAATATAACTCTGGCCGACCCGCACCGAGTCTATATCCAAGGAGGAACCCCGCTCAAGCCTGCGCAAGTCGTCTGTCCGCCGGCTCTTCGCCCAGCTATGGTTATCTTGATCGCAATGCTCTGTGCACAAGGTCAATCAATCCTTCGAAATGTTTACATGATCAACCGCGGATATGAAGAAATCGCCAAGCGTTTAAACTCTATAGGGGCAGATATAAAAATTCTAAAATAATGCAAAAAATTATCGTAATCCTTGGGCAAACGGCTACTGGTAAAAGCGACTTGGCGGTAAAACTTGCCAAAAAACTAAACGGTGAAATTATATCGGCTGATTCCAGACAAGTCTACAAAGGGCTCGATATCGGCACCGGTAAAATCACCCCGGATACCAAAAATTTTTCAAATTTTGGTACGGGGCAAGCAAAAAAAGAAGATCTTTTCATATATAAAGGCGTACGTCATTACATGATAAACATCGCTAATCCAAAACACAAATTTACTGTCGCAGAATACCAAAAAAAAGCAATCTACGCTATAGCGGAGATTGCAAAGAAAGGCAAAATTCCGATTATCTGCGGAGGTACCGGCTTTTATATTGATGCAGTTACTAAAGGGACGGTTTTCCCGGAAGTCCTGCCCGACAAAAAACAGAGAAAAGAACTGGAGAAAAAATCCGCAATCGAACTTTTTAAAATTCTCCAAAAATTGGACAAAAGAAGGGCGCAAGAAATAAAAGAAAAGAATGAAATAAATAACAAAGTCCGTTTGATCCGCGCCATAGAAATCGCAAAATATTTAGGCAAAGTCCCCAAATTAAGAAGTGATACAAACTCTGCATATGCAGAAAATGTATCACTCGGAAAATATAAATTTATTAAGATAGGCCTTTATCTACTCTATCCGAAGCTAAAAAAGAAAATAGAGAAAAGGGTTCAAAAAATGTTTGACGATGGACTGTTGAAAGAAATTAAAAAAATAAAAAGATCTGGAATTTCAAGCAAACGCCTTAAAGAATTCGGTTTTGAATACTACAACCCGATTTATGAAAAAGTAGTTTCCGACACTTTAAAATACGCCAAGCGCCAAATGACTTGGTTTAAGCGCGATAAAGAGGTAGTTTGGCACGATGCCTCAAAAAAATCATTATTGAGTTGCATTTTAAAGGATTTTGTATTATTCTAAGGGAATGTCGCAAGATAAACTTATAAAATTAGCCTGCGGAAGCTGTAAAAGGATCAATTATTGGTCAAGAAAAAACAAGAAAACTGTGACTCAAAAAGTTGAACTTAAAAAATACTGCAAGTGGTGCAAGAAACAGACAAAACACAAGGAATTAAAGAAGTAATTCCAATTTCCTTTTTGTTTTGTTATACTAAAGCCTGTAACGCAAGTTGCATGTTTTTTGTTTAGGGCGGTTAGTTAAGTGGCATAACTGCGGTCTCCACCCCGTCGTTCGCGAACGACGGGGTCCAAAACCTTTATGTATTATGTTTATATATTAAAAAGTAAAAAAGACAATAAACTTTACATAGGATATTCCAGTGATTTAAGGAGGAGGCTATCTGAACACAAAAAAGGGAAAGTGGAAAATACCAGTCATAGACTGCCCATAGAATTGATATATTATGAATCTTACAAGAACGAAGAAGATGCAAAAGAAAGAGAAAAAAGTTTCAAAAAAAGCGGTTCAGTATATAATGGATTAGTAAAAAGAATAAAAAAAAGTATAACGGGTCTATAGTTCAGTGGTAGAATAATCGTCTCCAAAACGATTGACCGAGGTTCGAATCCTCGTGGACCCGCATTAAAATAAACATAAAATAAAACCCCTGTTTTTATCCAGTGGGTTTTATATTTTCTCCATGTTCTTGAATATCTCTTTCTATTTTTAACTGCAAGAGATCTTTTAGAAAAACTGATACAAAAAGGTCATCCGTTCTATTGTTATCTGGCAATAATTTTCCATTATAATAGAAATGGCCTTCCCTTTCCTCTACACAATAGAGACATTTTATTAAGCTACTATATAAGTAGCTACCTTTACTTATGTCTTCAAGAAACATAAACCTTATTGCATCATGTTTATCGCCATACATTTCCGTTATTTTTTGAGCTACCCCTTCACAATTCAAGCCGGGGTTTCTCAGTATGGCATTAAGAACAATCATTAATTGACTTACTCTCAATTTAATTTCCTCCTATTTTATCTTAAAAATATACCTTTTGATGAAAAAAGTAAAGAAAATCGTCAATATCTCAATCCCGAATTCAATAGAAGAGTACTAAACTTGCTCGCTGTTTATTTTATAATCCTTTTCAAAAACGGGCTTAGGCGGGTCGTGATTTCGTAATTGATGGTATCTATTTTTTCGGCAAGCTCTTCGGCGGTTATTTCCTCACTTCCCTGCCTGCCTAAAATTACTACTTCGTCTTCAGCGTAAATTTCCGGCAAATGGCCCACGTTTACCACAAACATATTCATAGCAACCCTGCCTAAAATTTTGCATCTATGCCCTCTGATCAAAACTTCCGCCTTGTTGGAAAAGCCCCTGTCAAAACCATCGGCATAACCTTGCGGGACGACAGCGATTTTCGTTTCTTCATGCGTCATAAAAGTGAGCCCGTAGCCGACAGTGCTCCCCGGGGGCAAAGTTTTTACCTGCGCGACTTTTGTTTTCCAGGAAAGTACCGGCTTTAGGGACATTTTATTTTTATACATATACTTGATATGGCTCGACGGCCACATGCCGTAAACGCCGATACCGAGGCGTACGAGCGGATTGATGCCTTTTTCTTTTTCATAAACCAAAAGCCCGGAAGTGGCGGAGATATGGGTTTGCAATTTTTTGTACCCGAATTTTGAACTGATTTTAATCGCCTTTAAATACCTGTCTATCTGGCGCTTGGCATGCGTAAAATTATTCGTATCTTCAATATTTGCAAAATGCGCATAAATACCGGTCAATTTTATTTTTTTGCAATTCTCTAGCGCCAAGAAAAATTCAGGCAAGTTGTCAATCATAAAACCTTCTCGGCCCAAGTGCGCGTCTATCGGCAAGTGAATCTCCTCGACCTTGCTAAGTTTTTTTGCAATTTCTTCTAGTTTTAATAATTGTTCTTTGGAAAAAACAGATAAGATAGCGCCGAGTTTTACAACCTTGGCTAAATCTGTTTCCGCCACATAACCCAAAAGCAAAACTTTCTTTTTGCTTATTTTACGAAGCGCTTCCAGCTCTTCTATGCTGTTTACCTGGAAATAATCAACATAAGGATCCAAAATTTTTGCTATCTCCGGCAAACCATGCCCGTAGGCATTGCCTTTTATGGCGACCGAAAATTTTGTGCCCTTTTTGGCGAGTTTTTTTAGTTCTTTAAAATTATGGACTAAATTATCTTTTGATAATTCTATATATGAAAGCGGTTTTGGCATATTTAATCAAAAGTTGTTTTTAATTTGCTGTCTCGATCGTGCCTCTCTACGGCAAGCCTGACAAGCTCATCTAAAAGTTCCGGTAGCGGCAATCCGGAAGCTTCCCAAAGCTTCGGATACATGCTGATAACGGTGAAACCCGGGATGGTATTTATCTCGTTTACGCAAATTTTTCCGTTTTTCTTTACAAAAAAATCTACCCGCCCCATGCCTTCGCAACACAGAGCCTTAAAAACTTCTATGGCGAGCTTCTGCACTTTTTTCTGCAAATCTTTCGAGAGTCTGGCTGGAATTAAAAGATCCGCGCCGTTTTTGCGCACGTATTTTGCCTTATATGAATAAAAGTCATTGATCGGCACTATCTCGCCGGGGATAGAAGCTTTGGGATTCCCGTTGCCGAGTACAGCACACTCTATCTCCTGCCCGTCGATGAATTCTTCGAGCACCAATTTCGTATCATATTTAAAAGCGTCTTTCACTCCGCTCAAAAATTCCTTCTCGTTTTCCGCCTTATGGATGCCGACGGACGAACCCATATTGGCCGGTTTGATGAAGATCGGCAAACCAAGCTCTTTTTTTATTTTTTGAAAAGAAAATTTTTCTCCTTTGCGCAAAGTTATGAATTTGCCGATCGGAATTCCCGCTTCTTTAAAGAGTCTCTTCATCACATCCTTATCCATCCCGGCTGCGGAGCTTAAAACGCCAGGCCCCACAAAAGGCACGCAAAGAATTTTAAGAAATCCCTGCATACTCCCGTCTTCGCCATATGGCCCATGGAGCATAGGAAATATTACATCCATTTTTTGAAAGAAGGCAATATTGAATTTTCCTTTTTTGTCTATCTTTATTTTATGAATTTCGTACTTTTTTTTATCCAGCCCTTTTATCACGTTTCCAGCCGAAATCACCGAGACCTCATGCTCCGCGGATTTACCCCCAAACAAAACCCCGATTTTAAGCTTATTTTCCATAGTTAAAATTATATAATACTTCTATTATTTTCTCCATATCGGAAAAACGGCCGTCCATGGAAGAGCCCAAAACCGCCACGGCGATAGTGTGCCCGCCTTGATCCTTAAAAATGACGCTCAAATTCCCGCCGGCAAGCGGAGTATAGCCTGTTTTAGAAAAAAGAACGTTTGGGATCTTTTCCAGCATTTCATTGGTATTTTTTATTTTGTGCACAAAATCGTTTTTTGATTTTATTTCCATCTCTTTTTTTATTGTTGCGCCAAAAATTTCAGGGTAATATTTAAAACCATAAAGCGCCATAGTATTTATATCTTTTGCTGAAGCATACCCGCCAGAAAGAGTACTATTTATGTCAAGACCGGTAGGATTGAAAAATTCAGCGTTCTCCATCCCGATCTTTTTCGCTTTTTCATTCATTTTTTGCAAAAAATCGGGAATGCCTTCCGAAAAAGCGTAGGCGCTGTCGTTTACTGAGCCTATCAGAGTAAACTTGATTAAATCTTCCGTCTTAAATTTTTCCCCTATTAAAAAACCGTAATCGGTTTCTTGTTTCAAAGCTAGGGGCGTAATAGTCGTCTCTTTTTCTTTTGTATTGAGCGTAACTATGGCAGTCATAATCTTGGTGAGCGAAGCGATAGGCAGTTTTTTTGTATCATTTTTCCTGTAAATTTTTTCCGAATCAGTATCATCATAAACCGATACGGCTTTTGCCTGGAGAGACAGATTTGATATTTCTTCGCTCAAAATTCTGACCCTGTTTTTTTCTGAAAGATATTCTTTGTTTAGTTTATTGTTCCCAATAGAAAACAAAACCGACTCTATAGAAAGGAAAATCAAAATAAAAAATAAAAGGGCGTTTTCCTGTAAAATTTTCTTCATATTATTCCAAATTTTCTTTTTCTCCGTTTCTCAACTGTTCCTCCAAGTCTTTAGCTGTCGATTCTATAGACTTGTTTACATTCTCATAATCAGGCAATTCTTCCACGCTCTTTACTCCCATATAAGAGAGCAATTCAAAAGTCGGGCGGTAAATATAGCGCCGGTTGTCTTTTGGATCAATCGTTTTTTCGACTAATCCTCGGATAGAAAGCGCCCGCAGGGTAAAGCTGGAGTTGACTCCCCTTATATAATCTATTTCCGCCCGAGTAACACCGTTTTTATACAAAACAATGGAAAGCGTTTCCAGGCTTGCCTTGGAAAGTTCTTTGTTTAATTCTTCTTTTTGTAATCTTTCTATAATAGCAGAAAGTTCTGGCGCAGTTCCTAGAGCAATATCATTTTCTTTCTCGAGCAATACTATACCTCGTGTATTTAAATTTTCTTTCAATTTTTCTATGCTCTCATTTATTTCTATTTGTCCCACACCCAAAAATTCAGAAAGTCTCTTTCTGGAAATGGGCTCTCCTTTAAAGAATAATATTGTTTCTATTTTTTTATCTATCTCCATTGTTCTTTTCTATTAAAATGTCCTTGAAATTATCTTCTTGTATCGCTTCTAAAATTCCCTGCCGCACTAGCTCTAGCATAGCAAGAAAACCGATAATTACAAAGATTTTTTCTTCTTTTGTTTTAGCAGAACCGGCAAAATCTTTGAAATTCATCTGTATGGATTTTTCTATCCTCTCGGTTAATTTTGATATCATTTCTTCAATACTTATAACTTTCTTCACTTCTACTTTCGGGAGAAATGTTTTGGAGGGGACTTTATCAAGCGCGAGATGGGCAAAAGCCATCATGCTTTCTTTGGTAATTTGCTCATCGGGCAGAAAAACCAAAAAATCATGCTTTCTTTCTTCCGGAGCAAAAATTATTTTATCCCCGAAGAGTTCCTTTATATTCCCGGACAATTTGGTATAAAGCTCGTAAAGTTTCAGGCGCTCTTCCAGATTTTTTATATTCCCTTCCTCTTCGGAAGTGAGATTCAGGTTCGGCAAGAGCGATTTTGATTTGATGAGGATAAGGGTCGCAGCCACTATGATAAAACTCGAGATTTGCGCATGATTTGATTTCTCGAGACTGTTTACATAATTCAGATAATCTTCTGTGACTTGAGCTAAAGAAAGATCATTGATGAAAAATTTTTTTTCTTCGATCAATGAAAGGAGCAGATGGAAAGGTCCTTCAAAATTTCCCGTTTTTATTTTATAAGTTTCCTTTTCCATCTATACCGATTTTTCTAAAAATTTAAACAGCAATTTAACCGGAGCGCCCAAGGCGCCGGAGGAAAGGTATTCGCCAGGGATGGAAGCCATGCGCGGAGCTATGTCTATGTGCGCCCACCGAATGCCTTTTATAAATTGATATAGGAATATAGCTCCGTAAATTGCACCCCCATAGCGGGAATCTTTGTTGTGTATATTCGTCCAGTCTCCGAGCGATCCTTTTATGTCGCTTTCATACTCTTCCCAAAGAGGCAGGCGCCAGACATAATCCCCTGTTTCTTCCCCTGATTTTTCCAATTCTTCGGAAAGTTTGTCGTTGTCGGTAAATAATGCGGAAATCCTTTCTCCCAGGGCGACCACGGCTGCGCCGGTCAAAGTGGCTACATCTATCACCGTTTCCGGATTGTATTTTTTGGCATAGGCAAGGGCGTCGGCTAAAATAACTCTACCCTCGGCATCGGTATTCAAAATTTCTATAGTATTGCCGGACATTGAACGGATCACGTCCCCTGGGCGATAACTTTTGCCGGAAGCCATATTTTCTACTGAAGGAACGAGCCCGATTACATTTACCTTTAATTTCATTTTTGCCACCAGCGCTACTACGTGTATAACCGACGCTCCTCCAGACATGTCCATATTCATACCAAGCAAGCCGTTAGATGGTTTCAAGTTTATTCCGCCGGTATCAAAAGTCACTCCTTTACCGACTAGCACTATCGGCTTTTTATCTTTTTTATTTCCCCAGTATTCCAAGATAATAAATTTAGATTCTTCGTCTGATCCGCGACCGACAGAAAGTATCGCCCGCATTTTTTCCCGTTCCATTTCTTTTTCTCCGAGTACTCTTACTTTCACCGGCAAACCTTTTACCGCTTCTTTCGCTTTCCCCGCCAAAATTTTAGGTGTCATATCTCCGCCGGGGATATTGGCCAAGGTTCTGGTCTTATTTACCTCTTCGGCAATGACATTTCCTTTTTCAAAACTTTTATAAATTTTCGCGCCGGCATTTTCTACGTAAACTTCTTTTATAAATGCGCTTTTGTTTTCTGATTTATATTCGATAAATTCATAGTTGGCCAAGCTGAATTCCGTAGCCATGATTTGAGCCAATTCTTCGTTCGTAATTTTTACATTTTTGAATTTAAAATCATTGAAATCAATGGATATTTTTTCCGCTTTCACGCCCTTTGCGAGTGCTACGACTTTCCTCAAAAGCAAGAAAAGCTTCCGCAAGGTCATCTTCTCTTCACACTTGAGATAAAGGGTTTTGGTGCCGTTTTCTTTGACTATCTCATCTTCATTTTGAGGATTTACGGAAACAAAAAGCGTATCTTTCGGCTTCGTTATTTTTTTATTCTTAAATGTTATTTTCATAATTATTTAATTAGCTTTATACCAAACTCTTTAAGCTGTTTCTCTGATATTTCCGAAGGGGAACCCATCATTAAATCTCTTCCTTCGCCCGTCTTCGGAAAAGCGATAACCTCTCGTATATTTTGCTCATTTTGTAAAAGCATGACGATGCGATCTATCCCGGGAGCAAAGCCTCCGTGCGGAGGAGCCCCATAGGTAAAAGCTTCAAGCATATGCCCAAACCTCTTTTGCTGTTCTTCCTCTTTCATATTTAATAAATCAAAAACTCGTTTTTGCTCTTTTTGATCATGAATACGAATAGAACCGGAAGAAAGTTCATAGCCGTTTAAAACCAAATCGTAAGCATTTGCCCGGATAGAAAACACATCTTTATTGTTCATAAATTTATCTTTATCTTCGGGTTTCACCGAACAAAAAGGATGGTGCACTGCTTGAATATTTCCTTCTTCATTTTTTTCAAACATAGGAAAGTCCAGTATCCAGCAAAAAGCGAGCTCGTTTGGATCTCTCTTATTTTCACGCATATCCGGCTTATCCGATTTATATTTTTCCATAGATTTGGCATAAGTGATGCGCGGAAAAGGAATTTTAGTTATTTTCTTCTCCGGATAAAGTTTTTTTATAAGTTCAATAAACATGGCTTCGGTATATTCCAAAACTTCCTCTTGGGTAACAAAGGACATTTCAAAATCCAATTGAGTAAATTCCGGCTGCCTATCGCCCCTGGTATCTTCATCGCGCATACATCTCGCTACCTGAAAATATTTTTCAAAACCGGCCACCATACAAAGCTGTTTGAATTGTTGAGGAGATTGTGGCAAGACATAAAACTTTCCATTAAAAAGTCTAGACGGGACCACATATTCTCTAGAACCTTCCGGAGTACCCTTCATAAGCATAGGGGTCTCAATTTCAATAAAACCATTTTTATGCATATAATCGCGGAAAAAAGAAATTATTTTATCGCGCATGCGGATATTTTTTTGCATTCTTTCCGTACGCAAATCTAAATATTTATATTTCATCCTGATATCTTCGTTTATATTGACGGTATCTTCGTTGACTTGGAAAGGCGGTGTTTCCGCCTTGTTTAATATTTCAATATCCAAAACTTCGAGCTCCACGTCGCCGTTTAATACCCCGGTTTTAATATTCTTGTCCGGACGCCTATTTATCAAACCTTTTATTTTGATGACCCACTCCGGGCGAATTTTTTTCGCTTTCTCTATTGCCTCTATGTGGTTCGGCAAGACAACGCACTGAATTTTACCCGTCATATCGCGCGCATCAAAAAAGACCATTTTCCCTTGGTCGCGCCTTATATCCACCCAGCCGGCTAAAATAACTTCTTTGCCTATGTTGTCCTTTAAATCTTTAATATACGTTCTATTTTTCATCTTGTTATTTTAACATAAACAAAAAATAAAAACAGCGGAAAAGATTGTGTCTTTTACCGCTGCATAACCTTGCCCTCTTCTTTTGGAATTGGGCAAAAAAACTTTTTTACATCACCACATTACTCTATTGAACCCTACTTTCAGTGCCTCTCTTATATTCTAACCCCTATTTTCTCCCGCACTTCTTTCATTTTAACGCTGGCGATTTTTTTCGCCTTTATGTTTCCCTCTTCAAGTATTTTTAAAGCTTTCGGTATATTTTTTTCTAATTCTTTTCTTTTTGTACGAAGTGGAGCAATAAACTTTTCTATATCTTCAATTAATAATTCTTTTAAATCTTTGTATTTCCCTTCTTTTTCTTTATAAATTCTGTCCAACTCTTTTTCGTCCCTAAAAAGCTTGTGTATGGCAAAAACATTTTTAGGAACCCCTGCCGCGGAATCCGTCACTATGCTCATCACAAATTTTTTTATCTCGCCAGGCTCTGCAAATAAAGGCAGAGCATTGCCGTAGCTTTTGGACATTTTGCGCCCATCGCTCCCGGGAACTATTGCCACGTCTTTTAGGATAAGCGGTTCAGGTAATTTAAAAGTCTCTCCGAAGATGCGGTTGAATTTGAGGGCCGTTTCGCGTGCATATTCCACATGCTGTTTTTGATCTTGCCCAACCGGTACCACGTCTGGACTATAAAGCAAAATATCGGCCGCCATAAGCATCGGGTAATTGAAGGTACCGACATTTATTTCTTTATTTTTTGCCTCTGCATCTTTATAGGCATGCGCGCGCATTAGATATGGCATTGTGGTAATAGTATCGAAAATCCAAACGAGCTCGGTATGTTCTGAAATATCAGATTGTTTGAAAATCGTTATCTTCTTCGGATCGAGCCCTAAGGCAAGATAGTCTAAAAGAATATTCAGTATATTTTTTTTCATCTCCTCTTTGTCCTGCACAAAATTAAGGGCATGATAATCAGCGATAAAAACGAAACCGTCATGGTCATTGGAGAGATCTACAAACTGCTTCATCGCCCCGAAATAGTTCCCGATATGAGGCGCTCCGGTCGGCTTTACGCCAGATAATAATACCTTTTTTGACATAGTAAAATAATAGCATATTTTTCCCCAATTTACACACATATTTAATAACTTTCAGGACTTTACTAATGTCCCGTAAGTTCCTAGAATGGGTGTATGCCGAAAGAAAAAAGAAACGACGTTCGCATACCTCCGCAAAGCATTCCTTCCGAGCAGGCAGTACTCGGATCCATCATGCTTCGCAAGGACGCCATTCATGAAGTGGAGGACATACTTATGCCGGACTCTTTTTATTCCGAAAAACATAAAATTATTTTCAAGGCGATGCTTGATCTATCTCTCAAGAACGACCCCATCGACATGCTTTCCCTCTCTACAAAACTAGAAGAACAAAAAATGCTAGATAAAGTGGGTGGAAATTCACATCTCGCCGAGATTGTAAATTCAGTTCCCTCTTCGGTAAACATAAAACACTACGCGGAAATAGTGCAGAAAAAATATATTTTAAGGAGTCTGATAGACGCCGCCGACTATGTTTCCGAACTCGGTTTTAAAGAAAGCGACAATCATATGAGCGAGATTCTGGATCTGGCGGAGAAAAAAATATTCGGAGTTATTTCAACTCCTAAAAACCAAAAATACGTGAACTTGAAAGATGCTCTACCGGAAGCTTGGGAACGTCTGGAGAGATTGCATGAGCATAAAGACGCTCTAAGGGGTCTCCCGACCGGCTTTAGGGATTTGGATAATATGCTTTCAGGTTTGCAAAAATCAGACTTGGTTATTCTGGCGGCTAGGCCTTCTATGGGTAAGACTACCCTCGCGCTTGATATCGCCCGTATGACTTCGGTTGAACACGACAAATCTGCCTTGATATTCTCTTTGGAAATGTCTTCACAACAGTTGGTGGACAGAATGCTTTCCGCCCAATCACGAGTAAACGCCTGGAACCTGCGCACCGGACACCTTTCCTCGGACAGAGATTTCACACATTTGCGTGACTCACTTGATAAATTAGCTAAGGCAAAAATATATATCGATGATCAGCCCGGGAATTCCATCGTACGAATGAAGTCTCTAGCCCGCAGGCTAAAAGCCGAAAAAGGTCTTGATCTCATTGTCGTTGACTACCTCCAGCTCATGACCACTACCAAAAATTACGACTCAATGGTAAACCAAGTGACCGAAATTTCTAGATCTTTAAAAAGCTTGGCAAAAGAGCTTGAAGTACCGGTACTGGCGCTTTCTCAGCTCTCGAGAGCAGTGGAATCGCGCGGAGGAAAACCTCGTCTTTCGGATCTAAGAGATTCAGGATCTATTGAGCAGGATGCAGACGTAGTAATGTTTATTCACCGGGAAGATAAAGGTAAGGATGAATCTGAAAAAACAAATATCGCGGAAATCCTAATTGAAAAACACCGTAACGGCCCGACCGGTAAAATTGAGCTCTACTTTGACGAAAAGACCACCACATTCCTGAATCTTGAAAAGAGTAACATAAGCGAATTTGCTGAATCAAAAATCGGCGGAGATTTAGACCAGTTTTAAGGATAAATTATGAACGCAGTAGAAAAGCTTACAGAAATTTTTAAAGAATTCCCGGGGATCGGAGAAAGACAGGCCAGACGCTTTGTTTATTTCTTAATGGTAAAAAGCGGAACTTATACGGAAAATCTGGCTCTCCTTATCAAGGATCTGAAAAAAGAAACCGGCCAATGTACGGAATGCCATAGATTTTTTATTTTTGATTTGAAAAAAGAAAAAACCTGCCAGATTTGCTCTGATCCAAGTACCGATTCTTCGATGCTCATGATCGTGGAAAAAGATTCCGACCTGGAAAGTATGCATAAAAGCAGGATTTATGCCGGAAAATATTTTGTCTTGGGAGGATTGGTACCGATAGTTAAAAAAAATACCAACTCTGAAGTGAGAATCGAAGAACTTTTGGAAAAAATAAAAAATGAAAAAAATTTAAAAGAGATAATTTTAGCTTTTTCGCTCAATCCGCAAGGCAACCATACGGACTTTTACATTCGCAATCAGATAAGTTCAGCGGTTGAACCGCTGAGTATAAAAATCTCTTCCTTAGGCCGAGGTCTTTCCACCGGCACCGAACTAGAATATTCCGACAACGATACCCTCAAAAACGCCCTAAAGAATAGGCAATAAATACAAATTTTATTCCCTCATTTACGCCATGGCTGAAATAGGGAAAATTTTTGGAAATAGAAAATCCCCTTGCGGGGATTTTCTATTTGATAGCCAGAATTTTTACTTTGAAGAATGGCTGGCGGTGGCCGTTGCGTTTCAGATAGCGGGATTTTTGCTTGTATTTAACTACCAAAACAGTTTTCGCTTTGCCGATTTCTATAATTTCCGCAGTAACTTTTGCTCCGTCTATATAAGGAGTACCGATAGTCACATCCTTGTCGTCATCCACCAAAAGGACTTTGTCAAAAGTCACTTTATCGCCTACTTTATACTTTCCGATAATTTTCTCAATTGAAATAACGCTGTCCTTCTGGACTTTATACTGTTTCCCGCCTGTTTGTATTACTGCAAATTCCATAACAAGCCCATATTATATCAAATTTTGTAAAAAAGCAAGGACTTGATATAATTAAACAATGCAGACAAAAGTATTTGAGAGATATTTCTTCTTTGCGCTATTATTCATAACTTTCGTTTTTTCTTTCTTTATTTTCAGGCCTTTTTGGATAGTGCTGGTGCTTGGTGCTTGTTTTTCAGTCTTGCTTTATCCAATCTACAGATGGTTCTGTAAACTGCATCTGCCGGAATGGCTTGCTTCGCTTGTTACCATACTTTTATTTCTGATAATACTCTTCGGTCCAATCTTTGGCATAGGTATCATAATTTTTAATCAATCACAAAATCTGTACAACATAGTTGCCACAAACGTCTATGGTTTTCCTTTTGCCGATTCATTAAATAATTTAATCAGGCACATATTGCCGAGTGGAGTAACTTTTGACCTAAACCAAAAAATCTCAAGTTTCATATCACTCATCACTGACAATATCGCCAATGTGTTCTCCTACACTCTCTCAACTATTTTCTCTTTCTTTATGATCCTCCTTTCCATGTTCTATTTCTTAAAAGACGGCGCCAGATGGAAAGAAGGCATAATGGTACTTTCTCCACTTTCACGCGAAGATGACGAAAAAATATTGGGTAAACTTTCCGATTCAATAAACGGCATTATGAAAGGCTATGTGTTAGTATCTCTCATCCAAGGCACGCTTATGGGCATAGGCCTCGCCATCTTTGGCGTATCTAACCCGGCTTTTTGGGGATTAATAACGATGTTCACCGCTTTTGTACCGACGATCGGCACTGCTCTTGTGTCAATTCCGATCATAATTTATTTTATGATTGCCAACGATTGGTTCGTTGCTATCGGACTTATAATTTGGGCGATATTTATCGTCGGACTGGTGGATAATTTCATCAACCCTACGATAGTGGGCAGAAAAATAAAATTGCCTCCGCTTGTAGTGCTCTTTGCCGTACTTGGAGGTATCTCGCTCTTGGGGCCGATCGGTATTTTGATCGGACCGCTTACTGTGAGCTTGCTTTATGCCCTGATCTCAATTTATAGAAATGAATTCAAACAAGTTACAATTTTATAATACTCTCACTCGCAAAAAAGAAATCTTTTCCCCGATTGATGAAAATGAAGTTCGGATGTATACTTGCGGACCGACGGTTTACAACTATGCTCATATAGGCAATTTGCGCGCTTATGTTTTTGCTGATACATTGTGTCGCGTTTTAAAATATAATGGATTGAAAGTAAAACAAATAATGAATATTACAGATGTGGGGCATCTAGTCAGTGATGCAGATTCGGGTGAAGATAAAATGACTAAAGGACTTTTACGAGAAGGCAAAGAATTGACGCTCAAAAACATGCGAGAACTAGCTGAATTTTACGCAGAGAAATTTAAAGAAGATATTCAAAAATTAAATATTCAAATGCCAGATGGAATGTATTTTGCTAGTGACTATATAAAAGAGGATATAGATTTGATAAAAAAACTGGAAGAAAAAAAATACACTTACAAAACCGATGATGGAATTTATTTTGATACTTCCAAAGTATATGATTATGGGATACTAAGAGGAGGTATTGTGTTCAGAGAAGATATAAAAAGCAGAATTGCCGAAAATTCTGAAAAGAAAAACCCAGAAGATTTTGTGCTTTGGAAATTTGATAATAAAATCGGTTTTAAATCTTCTTTTGGACAAGGTTTTCCCGGCTGGCATATAGAATGTTCAGCAATGAGTATGAAATTTTTGGGAGAACAATTTGATATTCATACTGGAGGCATAGATCATATTTCTATTCATCACACAAATGAAATAGTGCAATCAGAATCTGCAACGGGTAAAAAACCTTTTGTCAGATTTTGGATGCACAGCGAGTTCGTGGATGTCGGAGGGGTCAAAATGGCAAAATCGGACGATAACTTTTTCAAACTTGATAAAATCAAAGAAAAAATGAACCCTCTCGCCTATCGCTTTTGGCTATTAATGGCTAATTATCGCACCAAAGTAAACTTCAATTGGGAAGCCTTGGAAGGCGCAGAAACGGCCTTAAAACGCCTCTACAAGCTCTATTTGGAGTTAGGGGAAGAAGTAGGGGTTATAGAGCCAAAATACCAGGCTAAATTCAAAGAATATCTAGAAGACGATTTAGACACTCCGAGGGCCTTATCCACTCTCTGGGATCTCTTAAAAGACGAAAGCATTTCGAACGCTGATAAAAAAACAACTATCCTAGACTTTGATAAAGTTTTGGGGCTTGGTTTTAAAAATATAAAAAAAGAAAAAATCCCGGAAGATATTTTAAATATCGCCCGTGAACGCGAAGAAGCACGCAAAAACAAAAATTGGCAAAAGTCCGACGAACTTCGCCAAAAAATAAATTCACTCGGTTACGAAATCAAAGACCTCCCCGAAGGCTCGGAAATTTCCCTCGGCCACAGACCTACGGGTGAGGCAAAAATCTAAATCCTCTTCACGGCAAGGTTTAACCTCGCCGTAGTTATCTATCCCAATTAAAATTTCGACCGAAGTGGCCCCATTTTGCGAGTTCTCTATATTTTACTTCGTCTAATTTGAGCGCTTGGCGAATTCCTTTCGGGGTTAGATCATAACCTTCTATCGGCATTTCCTTTCCATTAATGATAGCGACGGCCATTACCGGCTCCGCTTTGCCAATAGCATAAGCCAATTTTACAAAAACATTTTTAGCACTATATTTTTTCAAATAATCAACGGCAATTTCCCGTGCCATATAAGCTCCGCTTCTATCCACTTTCGTATAATCTTTGCCGGAAAAAGATCCGCCTCCGACCGAGATTTCCGGACCGTAATTATCAATAATTATTTTTCTTCCGGAAAGTCCGGTGTCCGCATCAAATCCGCCTTGCAACCATTCGCCTGCTGGATTGATTAAATACTCCCTCGCCTTGATAACACTTTTGACCAAATCTAAAAGATCTTCATTTTTTGTATTCTGAAAACTAACTACTACTATATCAACAGTATCGCCATTTAAAGTCACTTGCACTTTGCCGTCATAAGGATATTTCTCATAAACTTTCATACATAAATCGCGCGCCAAATCGTATTCCAAGGGCATCATATTTTCAGTCTCGCTTGTGGCATAACCTTTCATTATTCCCTGATCGCCAGCTCCGCCGGTATCCACGCCATGCGCTATCTCCGGGCTTTGTCTGGATAAATTGATTATCACTTTGAAACTCGGACCGACAATATCTTCCACTATTTTTTGCAAATTAGGCGCACCATGGCTCGTCACTTCGCCGTTTATGGTTATCAAATTATGCCCGCCCATCACTTCCACCGCCACCCGGCTTTCCCTATCTTCCGCCAAATACGCATCTAAAATAGAGTCAGCGATAAAATCGCAAATTTTGTCCGGATGCTTGGGACTTACGAATTCACATGTTTTTATTGACATAAAATCAAGTATAGCAATAATTTTGCAAAAATATCAATAATTTAGTAACATCTTGATATGATAGACAGGATAATAAATACAAAAAATACAAGAAGCGCCGATGTCGTGATTTTAGGCGCTCCTTATGAAGGCAGCGTTTCTTTTGGCGGCGGTACTGCCAAAGCTCCGAAGAAAATAATAGATTGTCTGGACAACTATCTGGAGCTTTTTGATATCGGCTTGCTCGCTGAGCCGGCAAAAAAAATAAAAACCGCTTATCGGGAAATAAAAGGGCTGTCAAAATTAGCCGCTGAAAAAGCCGTAAAAAAAATAGGAAAGGAATACAAAGAGAACGTCCAAAAAGGAAAACTCGGGATACTTTTGGGCGGCGAACATTCCGTCTCTTTAGGCGCATTAAGGGCTATCGCTCGAATTGAAGACCCTAAAAAAATTACCATCGTGCAGATAGATGCGCACCAAGATCTGCGCAACGACAACAGCGATTATGAAGAAAAAGTTGATCGCTATGCCCATTCTTGCGTGATGCGCCGAGCGCATGAGCTTGGCTTTAATCTGGTCCAAGTCGGCATAAGAACATTCTCAAAATACGAATATGATTATTGGCAGAAAAATAAAAAAAATATAACTGTTTTTGCTTGGAGTGGGAAGATTCCAAAAATAGAAGACATTGTAAAATCTATCAAAACAGAGAAGGTTTATTTATCTATAGATGTAGACGGTTTTGATCCGTCTTTTATGCCCGGGACCGGAACGCCAATACAAGGCGGATTAGATTGGAATTATGGAATTGATTTGCTTAAAAAAATAATAGAAAAGAAAAATTTAATCGGTGCGGATATCGTGGAAGTCGCTCCGCTTAAAGACTCATCCCTTACCGAATTCGGAGCCTCTCTCATCTGCTATAAAATAATGAGTTATAATTTTTTGCGGTAAATTGCAAAAATTATTACGATGTTTATCAAAACAAAATAAACATTGAAAGAATAAATAGGAAAACTCCAACTTTTTACGATAAGCAAGGATAAAACATTATTCACTATTCCGCCAAAGTATACGGAAAAACTTTCCGTCTCCGGGAAATTCCAGGATTTTTTTATCGTTGGCACTGCTGCCAGGCCATCGCTTAAGATGGCAAAAATAATTGAAATGCTCAGATTGTAAGTAGAAATATAAACAATAAGAGCAATTACAGAAAAAGCTCCGCAGAGCAAGTCGAATTTTTCTATTCTCCAAAAAGCATTTTTCTTCCAAGTAGAAAAAATGATCACCAAAAGCGGACCGAAACCGGCCATAAATATGTCCGTCACCGAAAACCCGGCACCGGCCTGAAGCGCCAAGAAAGTTCCGATAAATGGCGCTAACATCCAGATCACCCAAGAGACCAAATTCGGCCTTGTTCCGCTTTTAAAAATGCTTCTTATATACCAGAGGCTGAAAAACAAATTTATTAAGACACCTATCCAAATTATTTCTTCCGGCAACATTACTTTTTAAAAAAATTCTTAGTATACAATATACTGTATACTAACGTTTTTTAATTTTTTTCATACATATATCCTGCTACCGCTAGATATATGTATCTAATAAACCTCTTTATTATAACACCCCTCGCAATACACAATCTCCGGCCTCTCTGGGGCATAGGAGGTCTCAAATTCATTGGTGCATCCTTCTTTCATGCACTTCCTGTGCCAGAGCTTCAAAGGATTACGCTGTTTTAATCTATTGTAGTGCCTACAGTTGGGACAAAATCTGGGAGGTGGTAAATTCATCTTCTTGTAAAATTTGAATTCTTCTTCAGTTATTTTAAAAGCCTCTGTACATTGTTCGTTGCATTTGCCTTTATGCTTGCATTCCAAGACCTTGCCCACTATATCTTCCCGCATATTTGCAATTTCTTGCGGAATTTTCTCATTCTTGATGTCAATAATATAATTCCTTTCAGAATTTTCTTTCCATTTATATCCTCTTTTTAAAATTTCTCCGCGACTCAACGAAAAATATTCTTGAGCAATCGTCTCGTTGTAGGCAAAGGGAGACAATTCTGTGGGTAAAAACTCCCCATATTTATAAATCCTGCCTTTTTTGTCTAAATATGGCATATTGCCCATATGTTTAATTATTTTGCTGACCAGGGTTTCATATTCTTCTTTTGTATATTGTTTATTTAATATGCAATACTGTTTATTTCTCAAACTAACACAGCCGAAAAGGTCCTTGGATCCGCGGCAATTATCGCAATATTGCAAGTTGTGCGAATCCCGGCAAAAGATAGTGAAAAAACAGCCGTAAGCCGGCAATCCCACGCTACTAGATTCGTAAGAAAGCTCCACGGTGTCAAAAAAACATAAATCGTAACAGTTTTTGGCATTCAATCCTTCTTCCAGATAGGACGAATCTTCAGATTGATAAACATCAAAACCGCGATTTATATTTTTGGAAGTAAAAATATTTTCTCCCAATGACTTTACCGATTTCAATATATTCGCATATTTCCGCATTGATTCTTTCTTCTTAAAATCCTCAAATTTCTGTATCAAATCTTTCAAGCTGGCAAGTTTGCCAAATTCTTTCTTAAAATTATCGTATTCTTCCTTCGTGCTTTGTTTATTGAAAATGTAATAAGATTTATTTCTTAAATGAACACAAAAGAGACAATTATTGCAACCCCGGCAATCAAAAAGAAAAGCCGAGCTGACGCAGCCTTCGCATTGTTGCGAGTACATAGTGTCATAACACTTTTCGCAATCTATGCTTTCATATAGGAGCTCGCATCCAGAACACCATAAGCAGTCGGAAATATCCTTATTGTCCACCAAGCCGAAGCCATACAAACTATTCTCGTTTCTGTTGGCTGAAGTAATCAGGTAGCAATTCTTATTTTCATCGGAGAAATTACAAAATTCAGAATTCAATGACTTGTTGTTTACCAAAGGCGGCCGCGGTACTTTAGCCTGAAGCGCGTAAAATTGCTCAAGGAAATTTTTTGAGAAATCATATTCCTCTCCAAAATTCATCGGGTCCCATTGGTCTCCCCACCAATAATTTGTATCGTATACCGTCATGGCGCTATTCGGAGAATACATTGAAATCAGTTTTTCCGTGTGACCGGGCACCATGCAATCTCTCTTATAAAGAATCTTTTCATTTCTGTGAGAAAATTGCCTTATAATCCTGCATTCCGGGCAAAAAGTAGGCGGCGGAACGCTGATTTTTTCGTAGAAAGAAAAATCATCTTTTGTTATTTCAAAATTTTTTCCACAATTTTGACAATTTTTCTTTTTGTCTTCCATTCTAGATTCCCTCTTCTTTTAATTTTTCTATGAGTTCGCGGGATTTGCGCGAAATTTTGGAAGGCATTTTAATTTTGAGCTTGATTAAAAGGTCTCCGCGCTTTGATTTACCGGCCGGCACTCCTTTGCCTTTTACTCTTAAAATTTCATTAATAGACACGCCTTCCGGGATTTTTACCGTTATATCTCCATCCAAAGTATGTATAGGATATTCTGTGCCGAGCAGGGCGTCGGTCAATTTGAGATCAAGATTCATCGTCAAATCATTGCCTTCCCTTTTGAAAACCGGATGCGAAGACACATTTATTTTGATATACAAATCTCCGGCGGTGCCCTTGGAAATCGCCTCGCCCATGCCGGACATGCGGATCATCTCGCCGTCACGGATACCGACAGGTACATCGACAGTGATTTCTTCTTCTTTGCGCAAAACGCCCTTGCCCTTGCAAGTTTCGCATTTTTCTTTCGGCACTTGCCCGGTACCCAGGCATTCCTGGCAGAGTTTGGTGCTAGAAATCGTGCCTAAGATCGTCCTTTTTGCTTCATGAATTTTCCCTTGGCCGTTACAGTATTTGCAAGTTTCCATTTTCGTTCCTGCTTTAGCGCCTGAACCTCCGCAAATACCGCATTTTGATATCTTGGTAAGCAAAATTTTTCGAGTCACGCCGAAAACAGATTCGGAAAAAGAAATTTGGATCTCGGTTGAGATATCGCGCCCGCGCCTTTGTTCGCTTCTAGAAGAACCCATGCCTCCGCCGAAGAAATCGCTGAAAATATCGTTTAAGTTGCCAAAATCAAAGCCAGCTTCCCCGCCAAATCCTGAAAAATCCCACCCTCCATCAAAACCGGAAAAGCCCTGGCCTTGTCCTCCATATCCTTGATTCATATTTTCAAAACCGGCTCCAAATTGGTCGTATTTTGACCTTTTTGCTTCATCCGAAAGCACTTGGTAAGCTTCGTTGACTTCTTTAAATTTCTTTTCGTCCCCTTCCTTTTTATCTGGATGATATTTATGCGCCAATTTATAAAAAGCCTTCTTGATTTCATCTTTGGAGGCATTTTTTTCTACGCCCAATATTTTGTAATAGTCTTTGCTCATAAAGTATTTATTAAACTTATTTCATATCCTGAAGGGGCATTATATCATAGGTTCAGCCTCATGAGAAGTATTATTTGTTTCCATATTGTTCCCTTCTCTATCATTTCCGTTATTGTTATTATTGTTGTTATTATTGCCTTTCTTCCCCTCAATAATTGCTTTCTCTTCTGCGCTCCTTATGATTGTAGCCTCTTCTTCGGCAATCAATTTGGCGGCATCATCTTTAGAGATAGTGTACTTCCTGCGCGAAGCGGCGATAATTTCCTTGCGATAAGAAGGATGAGTCGGCGGAAGTACCCGCAAAGTTTCCGCCGAAAATGGATCGTAAGATTCCCCGTCAATTGTCATTTTGACGAAAATTTCTCCGACTGCCAGGTTGATCATATCTTTGATATCAAAGACCGGCGCAAATTCCGGTTTCATTTTCACTGCGTCTTCGCCGCCGATGCGGAAAGTTATAATGCTTCCGCAGTTGCCGAGCACCGCCTGATGCACCCGGGTAATAATTTGGCCGACATATTGGTGCGCCATAGTAAGGTTTAATCCGTATTTGCGCGCCTCGGATAAAATGTTTTCAAAGGTCTGGGTGACGACGTTTTGGAACTCGTCCACATACAGATAGAAATCTTTGCGGTCTTTTTCCGGAATCGCCGCGCGCTCCATTCCGGCCTGTTTAATCTTCGTTAAAAATATGGATCCCAAGAAAGAGGAATTTTCTTCACCGAGACGGCCCTTGGAAAGGTTAATCAAGATTATCTTCTCTTCGTTCATCAGCTTGCTGATATCTATTTTATTTTGCTTCTGTCCGAAAATATTGCGCAAGAGCGGATCTGAGAGGAATTGGCCGAGCTTGTTTACGAGCGGAATAATGGCGTCTGTATCGAACTTTTCGGACCAGTCGGCGAATTCTATAGCGAAGAATCTTTTAACCATGTCGTCGGTAATGTATTCCACTACTTTCTGGCGGTAATTTCTGTCCGTCAGCATAGAGATCATCCCGCGCATCGTGGCGTGCGGGTAATCAAGGAGCGCAAGGCAGGTAAAGCGGAAGACGTGCTCCAGGCGGGGCGTCCAATTGGCACCGAATTGCTTTTGAAAAACTTCAATCAAGCCCTGGGTTAATTGGAATTTGAAAGCCGGATCCACGTTGGCTAAAGGATTAAAAGATGCGGGAAAATCTATATCCGGCGGGTCAATAATACAGACATCTTCAATGCGCTCTTTCGGTATATAATCAAGTATTGCGTCTATCACATCGCCGTGCGGGTCAATTAAACATATGCCATGATTATAAGTGACATCTTGGCGCAAAAGAAGTTCCAAGAGCTTGGTCTTGCCGACGCCGGATTTGCCAATGATATAAAGATGGCGCCTGCGGTCTATGCGCTTGATGCCGAAAATAAATTTCTTTTCTTCCAGGGCCGCCACGTAATTGGTGCGCCCAAAGAACGATACTTCTTCAGGATCAACCTTGCCAAAAACCGGCAATTCCGGCGGAGGCGGAGCGTATTTGATTATTTGGACTCTGTTCGGCTTTGGCATATATCTCCTTTATTTTACTACTTTTTTATTGGTTTTTCAATGACAGATATTCTAATATTTTTTCTGCAGATTCAGGCTTTTCGTTCATATTTTTTAAAAGTTCAATAAACTCTGGTTTATATGACTTATTTAAAATTTTTAGAACTCCGGCTAAGTTTCCATTAATCATCAATTTTAAAAATTCTTTTATCACATCCTCCACTGAATCAAATCTTTTTATATTATCCAAATAGGTTTTATTCACTATTCTCTCTAATACCATTTCGTGCAAAGGATAACAATGAACATCAAAATTCTTATTTTTATCTACTGTATATAAATCGTTTTGACGTATATTCATTGAACGTGAAATTTCTCTCTTAAAACTTTTTGCCTCTTTAGATTCCAGCCAAATTTTCTCTTTTGAAAAAAAATTATCCTTAAGCGCTTTAGAAACAAAATATCTTTCATAATGAGAAATTATTGCTTCATTCAGTCCGCCAAAAAATTTATCTGAGCTCAGTGATTTTAAATGAAGCATTTCATGAAACACAATATTTCCGAATCTCAACATTCCTTTTCCTCTAACCTTTTCAGAGTTAAGAAAAATAAATCCAGTTGTTTTATCCGCCCTACCCGCACCATTACTACCAGTAATTCTTTTTTTAAAGTCTTTTGGAAGAATAAAGATTTTTTCTTCTCCTATGTCAATGGGCCTTATACCGCATTCAATTAAAAGACAATTACTTATCTTATTGGCAAACAAAATTACTTCTTTTTCTTCGGGAGTTTTTTGTAAACTGCTTTTTCTTATTTCTATAGAAAAATCCTCCATTGTATTACATGTGTCAAAGGTGCCCTTTGGCAATTTGTGTTGTAATTAATACACTTCCTTGTTGTAGCACTCTTTGCAATAAACCAAAGGGGCTTCTTTTTCAGTGTAATGGGTTTTGAAACTTTTACCGCATTTGCCGCAAAACCTTTCTACCTGTTTCATC
>CAYQKC010000001.1:21842-40720 GCA_964418145.1 uncultured Candidatus Saccharibacteria bacterium | reverse complement strand
AAAGATCTTTACGTCCCAAAGGGACTTCATCAATCACGCGGCGTCGCTCCGTCAGGCTTTCGCCCATTGCGGAAGGTTCTTGACTGCAGCCACCCGTAGGTGTATGGTCCGTGTCTCAGTACCATCGGTGGGGGTCAGGCTCTCACCTCCCCTAGACGTCATAGCCTTGGTAGTCCATTACACTACCAACTAGCTGATATCGCACAGGCCTTTCCTTTAGCGTTAAAACTTTACTCTTGCGAGACCATCTTGTATTAGTCCGTCTTTCGACGAATTATTCAAGACTAAAGGGGAAGTTCCTGCGTATTACTACCTCGTTCGCCACTATTCGCCACATCTTCGACACAAAAATTGCTTTAAATGTCGTCGATGAGGGCGAACCGTTCGACTTGCATGCCTTATCCACGCCGCCAGCGTTCATCCTGAGCTAGGATCAAACTCTAATTAAAAGTAATTTATCCCGCCATAGGCGGGAGAACGAAACAAAACAAAAAACAGCTCATTTTTTTGTCCTTATTGTTCCCAGCTCAATTATTTATTATTTCTCAAATAGTCATATAACTTGCACTATTCTCTTTTATTCATTTGTCAAATAAAAACGCCATATCCAAAAAGATAGAGCAAGGTAGAGTATATATCAAGCTACCTTTGGTGTCAAGCTAGTCCATAACATATGAGATTTAATGAATCTTATATGTTTTTAACTTATGCGGCAATATCATTTAATTGCAAGGATATTTTACTATATGGACAAATGGTTTTGAAGCATTGTTGCTGTCATCAATCAAATTGAAATTACTGTCATATCTAAATGGTATTACTTTATATATATGCGTGGAAGGACAATTTATATTTCTTGTATCAATAAGAGACGTAGTCTCTCCCGTAAGATCTGTCCTTATTACTCCGACTAGACCAAAATCTGATCTCCAAATTTTGTAACCACCTTTATAACCCAAAGGAAGAGTAGAATTCCAAGTAAGATAAACGGACGGGGTATTACCATAACTCAACTTAAATACCGCGTTCAAACCATAAGCATCGTTAGTAGGTAGAGAACTGGCTCCAGTCCATCCAGCACTGGCTTGAGCACTTTTCCCCGCCGAATTAAAACAAGTTATGGTAAAACCCCCAGAACCGTCTATACTGTTAAAATTATCTATTTTAACAGTCCCGGATAAATCTTTTTTCCCTTTCCATAGAGAAGTACTGTAATAATTTCCTTCACTAGCTTTACAATATTGCGAGTTAGTAGAAGACCAAGCGAGAGTAGCACTACTGCCGAACGGAATGATTGAAGGACTTATAGATATTTTAGCTGTCGGCGGAGCATCGGTATCTACCGCTATTTTGACAGAATTATTAACTGTACCTCCTGGACCTATACAAGAAATGGAATAGGTAGTGGGGATTGTGGGCGAAACTTCTATAGATGCATCATTTCCGGCACTTCTTTTCTGAGCATTATTAGGATCATATTCAAATGAAATAACTTCCTTAAAAGATGAAATATAACTCTGATTAAATCTACCTTGACCTTGAAAAGATCCTAGTTGGTTTATTTGGTTTATTTTGCTTTTATCACTATAACTTTTCATATCCGGTGTAATTGGAATATAACAAGAGGTAGCGCCGGCAGTACTTACAAAGATAGTGGCAGGTCCTCCTCCATAACCCAAACTGGAAGGGACAGCTTGCAGGGAGGCGAATATTGCAGGCACATTAACTATTATGTTAAAAGAAGCATAAGCTTCTCCGCCTTTACAGTTTGAAACACCAAGTTTCACTTTATATGTCCCACTCTTTGACCAGATATGGCTTACGCTCAAAGTGTTGTTGGATTGGAAAGAAGGGCAAGAGAAATTGAAACCGCCTCCCTTGTCATCTCCATAATCTATAGACCAAGTGAGATTGTTGTTATCTGGATCTTTGACGCGAAAATTGAATACAACTGGTGTGTCTACGGCGGTTTGACAAGTTTCTCCTTGCGTCAACCTATAACCAGATATTCGGGAACAATCGGTAACGACCTTATCAGCTGATGAAACTCGGATAAACTTTACACCCCCAAAAACTGCAATGGTAATTATGAAAAACAAGGCAAACTTTTTCATCCTATTAGAAATCCTTTTGATTTTATATAATATAATATTCACAAACTAATTATAGCTCATCTTGTGAAAATATGCATGCAATTATTTCAGAACCGCGCTTGAAGCCGGGCCGAATATGCCGTCTGCTTTCAGATTATTGGCCTCTTGGAACTTTTTGAGAGCCATTAACGTGGCATACCCGAAGTAGTTCGTCTCTTCTCCGAACTTTACTCCTTCCACCTTGAATCCTCTATCATTCAACAATTTTTGCAAGCATTTCACTTAGTTGGGATAACGTTATCTATAATATTCACACTCAAACTTGTCTTAGAGCTCTGACCTGAAGAATTAGTAACAGTAAAGGTCGGGATGTAAGTTCCGGCAGTGGTGTAGGTGTGAGTGAAAGTGGCTGACTGTTGTGGTGATTGAGTTGTTGCTGTTGAACAAGCAGTTCCAGATGGACAAACTTTTCCAATTCCCTCATCTCCCCAAACTACAGAATAAGAAAGAGGAACTCCACCAGCGCTAGAAGAATCTGAAGCATTTACTGTCCAAGTTCCTTGCTGGTTTACGTTCAATGTCTGTGGACCGGAAACGCCAGAAATGACGGGAGAAGAGATAGTTGAAGAAGTGATGGTGAAATAATTATCGCTTCTGTCTCCGGAATTTTCAATACCAGTAGCACTGGCTGCATCGATTACAAATTTATATCGTCCGGCTGTCAATCTTGGAAAATATGGATTCCCTGGACATATCTGATTTTCCTGAAGTGTAATATTTTTTTCTCCACTCAAAGCACCAACATCGGCTATCTTACACGCTAGATTATTAATGGATTCAAGATATAAACCAAAAGTTTTATCGACAGCAATTCCAGTAGATGCCCATCTAAATGTCCACGGAACACCAAATATTAATGTCTCCCCTCCTTTCGGCGAAAGGACGGTGATGGAAGGGGTAACTTTTGTAGAATCTACTTTAGAGTCTCCGCAATCTGCTGCTATGATTGCTCTGGTGAAAGATCCCACATAACCTGTCGGGGAAATGTCTTTTGATTTTTGGTAATCTTTAACTGCTTAAAAGGTAAGCAAGCCGAGATATCCTGTGGTTAACTGTATAATACCTCATCCCGCAAAACCTATAATAAAATTATCCACAGGAAAAATGCGTCAAACAGGAAAATAACATGTAATTATTGAATCAAAACCGACATGCGGGCCAAAATTTCATCCATTTCACTTTGTAAAATTTTACCAGATTGCCTTTTAATTCTTTCTTTTATATCAATAGTTCTGATTTGATCGGCTAAAACAAAAGATTTTTTCAAAAATCCGCTGACCAAAATCTCAAATGGATACCCTTTACTTTTAGTGGTCACTGGGCAGACAATTGCGAGCCCGGTTGTCAAATTATATTTGAATGGAGAGATTATCACTGCCGGACGCAGTCCGGATTGTTCGTGCCCTTTGGTTAAATTAAAATCAATCCAAACAATATCTCCTCTTTCTGGAGTATAGTTTTTATTTACCATATTTCTTTACCCCTTGATTTATTATCCGAAAAAACAAGCTTGGGCGCATTTTTTTTAGTTATTCCTTCTAATAAATCGTCTAATTTGTATCGCGGCCTAACCGGAGAAATCACTATTTTATCGCCCCTTTTTTCAAAACCAAGAGAAAAGCCTTCCGACCAATTGAGAGTCGACATTATATTTTTAGGTATTCTGATAGCAAAACTGTTGCCCCACTTTTGAATCTTTGTATTCATGTATTAAGTATATACTTTGTATCTACATTGTCAAATTTTCTCAAAATACAAAAAATCTACCAGAATATTATTGACATTATTGCGACTACCAAGATAGCCGTCTGAAAATTTTATTATTGTGGATTTGCTATAGCCGGAGTCTTCTTTATAGCTAGAAACGGAACTAAGACGACCAATAGGTAGCTTACCCAGTAGTATGTAGAAGCGAACATATCGGGCACGAATTTATTGGAAATGACATAATCCAAAAAGATTCCAACTATTGCCCAAAGTAGACCATAAGAAAAAGCCTGACCAGTAGTTTTTGGAGAAACATATCCGGCGAAAACAAAAGCGAGCACTGCGATTATGGCGAGCATTATTATGCTCATCCAGGCACCGGAAGACACCCCAAAAGCGACAAAAATTGATGCGACCACAAACATTATAATCCAAAGAAGCAAAGCAAACCACACACCTTTTTTCCAATTCATATAATTATTGTGCTAAATATAGTTAATTAGTAATACTATAATTATACTACCTTTAAAGGAAAGTTAACCAAAGATATCCACAACCGTTATTTCCCCAAGATTATGGCTGCGATATCTGGAAAATGCTCGGTATAATCGCCAAAAATCTGTTCCCCGAAAGAATCGGTATCAAGTTTTTCCCAGGTTATTTTTTCTTTGAAACCGGCGCCGGAGTAGGAACCAAAACTCATCGGCGAGGAGAAAATTTCCACAAATCCGGCCCAGGAACGCACCACCTTCTCCTGAATTTCTTCCGTTTGGTTCCATAAATAATCTTTCTTGATGTGCGGAACTACGCAAATCGGAAAATCTGCCGCTATGCCTCCGCCCAATTGCAAAAAAGCAATTCCCTTTTCTTTGGTATTGTCCATGTACCATTCTGCCAGTCTATGCATATAGCGGAATGAATGATGCACGATGTCGGAGTTGATTGGTTTCTCCAGTTTGTATTTTGAAAGTATAGGATGATCGCCATTATAAGAGGCATGAGTAAAAATATTTCCCATGGTTGAATCTTCCGCTCCGGGAACAAAAACAGGAACTTTATGGAACCAGGCTTGATAGAGCCAGCAATCATCCGGATTGGCCGTCGGATCAAACTTTATCATTTTTCTCTCAAAAAGCTCAAAAAAATATTCGTGCCAAAGGAGAGGCTTGCCGTTTGTCTCCGCTTCACGCCAAAGCTTTTCAAGCTCCGGCAATACCACCCGCACTGATTCATCTTCCGGTAAGAACGTATCCGTGATCCTGCGCAATCCCGCTCTAGCCAGCTCTTTTTCTTCAGATCTAGTCAATTCCACATAATCCAGTATATAGGCATAGTGGCTGTTTGCGACGAGCCTGTACAAACTCTCTTCCATATTAGCGCCCGTCACAGAAATAGCCGCGATTTTCCCTGCCCGGATAAGTTCGGATATCACTATGCCTTCTTGGAAAGAAGAACCGGCTCCGGACATAGTCAAAAAAATTTTTCCTCCCTGATCGGTATGGCGTTTGAGCCACAGCCCAGCGTTTATCGTCTTGCCTCCGTTGCAATGCCTTTTAGTTTCCACCAGCCAATTTGTAATCGGCGTTTTAGGATCGGGCTTGTAATCCCTCTCGCCCATAAAAATTTTCGCTTGCAATTCTTTGCTTAAAGTTGATATTTTCTCTTTTGACATACTTAAATTATAGACTTGGCAGAAAAATATGCAAATACACCTCACCCCCACCCCAATATATTGACTTGGCGATCTGATCGCCAAGTAAGCAGTTGCATATTTACAAGTTTTATGTAATACTTTGCACTATGCAATCAATAGCTACAATACTGCCTTACGCGCAGATAGTACTTTCTGTGATTTTGGTAACGGCAATACTCCTCCAACAAACAAGTAACGATCTGGGTGGAGCCTTGGGCGGAGCCAGTGCTGAATCTTTTCAGCATACCCGCAGAGGCTTTGAAAAATTTTTATTTTACTTATCTATTGTTTGTGGAATACTTTTTGCCTTGTTAGCTCTCCTTTCCATCATCCTCAAAGCCAGAGGCTAGGATTCCCTTCCAGAACTTTATGCAAAAAATCTACAGTTTTATATTCAGCTTTCTGCCTTCCAAGAAGGACCTAAAAAAAGCTATCGCTCATTTTTCCAAGAAAGAATATATTGTCTTTATGTTTTTATTGATTGTGCTTTTGGTAAGCTCTCTCGTAATTCTAGAGAGGATAAACAAATCCCTCATGACGGAGGTCCCCATGCAAGGCGGATCCCTAAGCGAAGGCATAGTGGGAACTCCTAGATTCATAAACCCAGTGCTTGCCTATTCCGACGTGGACCAAGACATGATCTCGCTTATTTATTCGGGACTTATGAGAAAAAATACCAACGGAATGATGATACCGGACCTGGCAGAAAAATATAAAGTGTCTAAAGATGGGCTTACTTACACTTTTACCTTAAAAGATGATGCATATTTCCATGACGGCACAAAAGTAACAGCCGATGATGTCGTATTCACAATAAACAAGGTCAAGGATCCTGTCATTAAAAGCCCCAGAAGGGGAAGTTGGGACGGCGTCAGTGTGGAAAAGATAGATGATAGAACGGTAAAATTCGCGCTAAAACAACCTTATGCTTCGTTCTTGGAAAATACCACTTTAGGCATCCTGCCCGCGCATATTTGGGATGGCTCGCCGATAGAATTAAATGGCGCTAATGTACAACCGATCGGATCCGGGCCTTTTGAAATAAAAAAAGTAAGCAAAGAGTCTACCGGCCTCATAAACTATTATGAACTTGCGCCTTTTAATAAATTTGTCCTGGGTAAACCATACATAAAGACATTTACTCTCCGTTTTTACCCCAATGAAGAAGGAGTGATCTCGGCTCTGGAAAGCGGAAATATTGATCAAATGAGCTCTATCACTCCCGCCAACGCAGAGGCGCTCAAGGAAAAAGACTATCGCATAGGGTCACTCACCCTTCCTCGAATCTTCGGTCTTTTCTTCAATCAAAATCAAAATCAAATTTTCACGGACAAAAAAGTAGTGCAGGCAATAAACTTGGCGATTGATAAAAGTAAGATCATCAAAAATGTGCTTTTGGGATACGGCGTGATAATTGATGATCCCATTCCGAAAAATATGATTAACTACGAGAGACTGAACGCAAACGACGTTTCTTCTACCTTGGAGAAGAATCTGGAGAAAGCAAATGATATCCTCGCCAAAGACGGATGGAAAAAAGGAGCGGATGGGTATCTGTCAAAGACTGTCGCAGACAAAAAAAAGAAGAAGACAACCATTACACCGCTTGAATTTTCAATCTCAACAGGTAATGCCAGCGAGCTTGCAAACTCCGCCCTGCTTATAAAAGAGGACTTGGCAAAGATAGGCATAAGGGTAAATATAAAAACTTTTGAAATCGGCAATTTGAACCAAGGAGTTATCAGGCCACGCAAATATGATTCCCTTCTCTTTGGAGAAATAATAAACCGCGAATCAGATCTGTTCGCTTTCTGGCACTCAAGCCAAAGGAAAGATCCGGGACTCAACGTCGCTATGTATACCAATGCCAAAGTGGATAAAATCTTAGAAGACGCCTTCATAACGGCTGATGAATCCGTGAGGATCAAAAAATATGCGCAATTTGAAGATGAAATACAAAAAGATATGCCGGCCGTTTTTCTTTACAGCCCAAACTTTATTTATGTAGTTTCAAAAAATCTGCAAGGATTTTCTTTGGACTATATTTCCAATCCTTCAGACAGATTTTCCGATTCATATAAGTGGTATGTGAAGACAGACAATGTGTGGAAAATATTTTCTAATTCCAAATAAATCGGAAGGGTCTTTAAAACTAATTATAAATTATCAATAACTAAAATATGAGGAAAAATAGACTATCTTTCAGTGCTTTAAGCTTTGAAGAAAGACCAAAGCCAGAGGCAAAACGCGCCGAGAACATCAAACACGCTCCGATGGAAAAGAAAAAAACGCAAAAAAGTTCAACTTATCAATATGCCAAAAGGAATTTCGAGGGGAGAGGTAAAACGCGCCATTTCAGGATAAAAACAAAACCGGAAAGCAAAAACGAAAACAAGATTCCTCCTCTGGAAGAAGGCGTGGTTAGAATCATACCTCTGGGAGGCGTTGAAGAAATCGGCAAAAATATGACCGCTATAGAGATCGGGGACGACATTATCGTGATTGATGCCGGAATGTACTTCTCCAACGAAGACACACCCGGGGTAGACTATGTCATACCGAATACCGCCTATCTGGAAGAACATAAGGAAAAAATCCGCGGGCTCTTTATCACCCACGGGCATTTGGACCATATTGGAGGCGTGCCTATCGTCCTTTCCCGTATAGGAAATCCTACTGTGTATTCCAGAAATTTATCCGTTCTCCTCATGAGAAAACGACAAGCGGAATTCCCCCATCTGCTTCCGCTCAAAGCCGAAATCGTGGAAAAAGACGGATCTATGACTTGCGGAAAAATAAAAATCCGATTCTTCGGGGTAAACCATACTATTCCGGACTCAATGGGTATAATCATTGAAACCAAAAACGGATGGATCGTAACACCCGGAGATTATAAGCTTGATCAAGTGGATGGTATAGTCACCAAAGAGGAAGAAAAAGAATACTCCATCTTTGACAAAGCGAAAGTCCTCCTTTTGATGACCGACTCTACAAATATAGAAAATGAAGGATTTTCCCTGCCGGAGATAAAAGTGCATCAAGGGTTAGAGAATTTGATAAAAAAGATAAACGGCAGAATCATTATCGCCGCTTTTGCTTCGCATATCACCAGGCTGGTGCATGTAGTCCGGGTGGCGGAAACTCTCGGCAAAAAAATCGCCATTGACGGGCGCTCGATGAAAACAAATATAGAAGTGGCAATGGAAGCCGGATACTTCAAACCTAAAAAGGGCACGATAATCCCGATAGAAGACGTAAACGATTATCCACTGAATAAAATAGTGATCCTGATGACCGGTTCGCAAGGCGAAGAATTTGCCGCGCTCTCTAGGGCATCCAATAAATCGCACACAAAATTTTCCCTAAATAAAGGAGACACGATAATACTTTCCGCCTCCATCGTTCCGGGCAATGAACGGGCGGTGCAGAAAATCAAAGACAACCTCTCCCGCCAAGGGGTGAAAATTATCAGCTATAGGACCCCCGGGGAAGATTTCGTGCATGCAACCGGACACGGCAACAAAGAAGATATAAAATGGCTCCACAGAAAAACTCACCCTAAATTCTTTATCCCGATTCATGGCAATCACTACCACTTGGAACTTCACAAAGAATTGGCAATGGAACTTGGCATGCCCGAAGAAAATATCGTCGTGCCGGATAATGGATCAATCATAGAAATTTCGGCTGATGGAGAAAAAATATACGCTCGAAAGGAAAAAGCCCCGTCTGCCCCGATGATGGTGGACGGACTGGCAATTTCGGATGTGCAAGATGTGGTGATCAGAGACAGGCAGATGCTCGCCCAAGACGGAATGTTTGTCATAATCGCCATTTTGGATCAAAAAATAGGCAAACTTAAAAAATCTCCGGACCTTATTTCGCGCGGTTTTGTTTATCTCAAAGAAAACCAGGAACTTTTACGCCAAGTGAGAATGCTTATAAAAAAAGGCGTAGAAGACGCAGCTTCTAAAAACCAAATGGATCTTGATAACATCAAGGCAAGCCTAGGAGAAAATATTTCCAAATTCCTATATCAAAAAACGGGCAAAAGGCCTCTGGTCATACCGGTAGTGCTCAATATTTAAGCTTGATAAAAATATGAAGAATCGCAAAAAAATCATATACCTGGCGGGCTTCCTTTTTTCCTTGGCTATAGCGACAGCTTCTTATATAAACTCAAGTTTCTTGGGAAATTATGTAGAAGAAAAATATGTCGGAGCGATATATATTGCAGCTTCCATTGCGACGATCTGGGGACTCCTCAGAATGCCTTTGATCCTCAATCGCCTGGGTAACTTAAAAACAGCCTTATTATCTTCCCTATTCTTTATATTGTCTGTGTTATTTTTAGCGCTCTCCAATAACCCGGCAATAATCATCTCAGCTTTCGTGGTTTATTTCATGGCGATCGGTTTTATCGTCGCCTCGCTGGATATTTTTCTGGAAGATCTGGCCAAAGAGCACAATATCGGCTCTCTGCGCGGACTTTATCTGATGACCGTAAATTTTGCCTGGATTTTCTCGCAAATAATTTCCGGAAATGTAATCAATAGCATCTCTTTCCCGGGCATCTATCTTCTGGGAGCAATATTTATGGTCATAGTGCTCATAATATTCCTTTTTTTTGTCAAAGGATTCAAAGATCCGGAATATAAGCATGTCCCTCTAAAGACTACTCTCAAGACTTTTACAAAAAACAAGCATCTATCCAGAATATACGCAAGCAATTTGATCCTCCAATTTTTCTACGCCTGGATGGTGATTTACACACCTATTTATCTGCATGAATATATAGGTTTCGGTTGGGATAAAATCGGCATCATATTTTCAATAATGCTTATACCTTTTGTTTTAGTAGATTATCCGCTCGGAAAATTCTCGGATAAAATAGGAGAGAAAGAAATGCTTCTGGCCGGCTTTTTCATAGTGGCTTTCTCTACTTTGATTATTCCTTTTATCAATGGTTCAAATATAATAGTTTGGACCCTCCTTCTTTTTATTACCCGAGCCGGAGCCGCCACGATAGAAGTTATGAATGAAAGCTATTTCTTTAAAGTTACCGTGGAAAAGAGAGCAAACGAAGTAAGCTTTTACAGGAATGCTTCTTCGGTTTCCTATATTTTGGGACCGGCTTTGGCTATTCTGCTTTTGCTCATACTTCCCTCTTTCAAATACCTATTCTTCATTTTGGGAGCAATACTTATCCTGGGACTTTGGATTGCCCTTAAATTGGAAGATGTAAAGTAATTTTTTGCCTATTGACTATCTTTAGCCGCTTCTAGAGTTGCCTTAACTATTTTTTCAGCTCCCTTACTGAGAATCTTCAAGGTAATCGTATCGCCTACATTTTTCTGCCTGATGATTGAGGCCAAACTTGTCTTCTCGTCTATTTTTACCCCATCCACTTCAAGGATTATGTCATTCTCCACTATTCCCGCTTTGTTCGCCGGAGATCCGGGAATCACGGCAAGCTCATTTTGTTTTTGTCCCGCTTTTACCAGCACTCCATAGTCTACCGATAAGTTATTTTTATCTTTCATCTCCGCATTTACAGACACATATCTTACGCCCAAAAACGGTCTGATTATTTTACCTGTATTCTTCACCGATTCCACAGCGCTTTTTACGCTGTTTATCGGCAAAGCAAAACCGATATTCTGCGATCCCTGCGCCACAGCCACATTCACTCCTATCACATAGCCGGACAAATCAAGGAGTGGCCCTCCCGAATTCCCCGGATTTATAGCTGCATCGGTTTGGATTACACGATCCAAAACTTCGCTGTTACCATACGGATCTCCGGCAGTTATAGACCGCGACAAACCGGAAACCACCCCGACGGAAACAGTATTTCTGAATTCACCCAAGGCATTACCGATCGCGATTACGCTCTGTCCGACATCCAAAGTATCCGAATTGCCGAGCGGGAGATATGGGAAACTTTCGCCCGGAGCCGGAGTTATTTTTATTAGGGCAATATCCAAAACCGGATCACGCGCAACGACTTTGGCTGGATGTTTCTTACCGTTATTGGTAAAGACGGTGTATTCCGCTTCTTTATCTTCCACCACATGTCTGTTGGTAACGATAAGCCCGTCCTTTGCGACAAAGAAACCCGAACCCCCGCCGACTTCTTTTTTCTCTATTCCATTCTGTCTGTACTGTGGAATATTAAAGAAAAAACCCGGAAATATATTGCCAAAAGGGTTTTGATTGTTTCCTTGATTCGGATCGGTGTAAAGTTCATATTTGGGAATATTCTTACTGATAGTAATTGAGACGACGGCCGGATTGGCTTTCTTGACAGTATCTACTATAAATGAATCCTGGGTAAAAATATTTTTTTTGTCTGTACTTTCTCTGGGATTGGAATCGGCACTGCCGGCTGAACTGTTATCTTTTATTTCCTTCAAATATTCCTTGGCGAAAAAGTCAAAAACGCCGGCCCGATAATACCAGACAAAAGCCAAACCTACGGCCATAATAACTGCAACGGAGAAAAAACTGATAATGAATACTTGGGCAAATTTACCGACTGATAATGCTTTTTTTATTTTATTGAGAATTTCTTTTTTGTTTTGCATGATTTTATTAATAGAAATACCTGTTTATAATAGTGAAATTATACTACCTTTAAAAGGATTGGCAAATCATTATTGTATTCGTCCGTCTCTTTTCTTTTCCACATTGTTGTTTTGACATATATTTATGAAAGTTTAGAATTAGAATGTTCGCTTTAAAAAGTAAATAAGGAATGTTCGGGGAAGCGAGGTGTAAATCCTCCACAGTGCCGCTGCGGTAAGTCTCGATGTAAAAATCGGATAAGTCCGAATGCCGACCGTTTCAATCGTCTTTCCCGAGCAGGATACCTTTTCTGGTGATTTAAGTTCCGCTCGGCGGAATTTTTTTTATGCAGAAATTTATATTAAAAAATAAAATAAAGATATTAATAACGCTATTGATTTTCTTAATATTTTTTAGTATTTATCCCTTAAGTTCACCTCGCCCCGTCTCAATTAAAATTGAGCCAGGGGGTGAGGCAACCTTGGAAATAAACGGGGTTCAGTATAAAGATAAAATAATAGATAAAGAAAGTGTTTATGATTTTATGCAGAATTTGGAAGCGGAAAATAAAATTTCATTTAAATATAAAGATTACGGAGAAATGGGCAAATTTATAGAAGAAATAAATGGAGTAAAAAATAGTGGAGAAAAAAATTGGATTTATTATATAAACGGAAAGAGAGCGGAGACGGGCGTTTCAAACTATAAACTGAAGCCGGATGACAAGATAACCTGGAAATATGAAAATTATTATTAAATTTATCAAATCCGTACATTTAAATTAAGTGTACAGATAAATAAAAGAAAAAATATGAAAAAGAAAATAATGTTTGTCATTTCTATACTAATGGTGTTGCTTTTAGGAAATACTGCCTATGCGGCGCTTAATATAGAAGCGACGGTAGATGTGCCTAAAAATTGCACCGTAACTGATACGGAGGGGATCAATCATACTTACTCTGGATCATCATCATATCTTGCTATCTGCGCGCTGGATGCAGCCATAAAAGGAGGCTTAATTTCAAGCGTGGGACTTTCAAATCAATATCCAAGTTTAGGTTTATATATTACCGCCATAAATGGAATAACTGCTGATCCAGCAAGTCAATATTGGGCAATTTATCAAAATGGAATAGTTGCAGGTCTAGGCATAGTATCGCTTCCTGTTTCAATTGGAGATACTATTATACTACAGCTCAATGATTTTTCGGATAATAATTTAGGAAACAAGGTCGCGCTTCATATCCACTCTCTAATCCCAGAAACTTCTGTAGCAGTCGGCGGAGCCCCGCTTGTCTCTCCTTCGGAGGTACCCGGCTTAATAAATATCGATGAGAAAGATGTGAAACCGAAAAAAGGCGGCAAACTCTCTTTTGATATGGGAAAAGCGCTCTATTTTCTGTCTTTAGAGCAAAAAGAAAATGGCTCTTTTGGAGAAGAACTTTACACAGATTGGACGGCTATAGCCTTGGCTTCCTTGGAAGAGAATCAAAAGATAAATTCGGTTATCAAGCTTGTAAAATATTTATCGGAAAATAAAATTTCCGGAACTTTACTTACCGACTACGAAAGACATGCCATTGCTCTCATGTCTCTCGGATTAAATCCTTATAATTCAGCTGGAGAAAATTACATAAAAAAAATTACCGACAGTTTTGACGGCAAGCAATTCGGTGATCCTGATAAAGACAACGACGATATATTTGCCCTAATCGCTCTCTCCGGCGCCGGCTATGGAAAAAACGAAGATATGATGAAAAAAGGCGCCGATTTTGTAATCTCAAAGCAAAAAAGCGATGGTTCTTGGGATGGAAATTCCGACATGACCGGCGCCAGCATTGAAGCTCTTTCCCTTTTCCGGAACAATGAAAATGCAAAGAGTGCGATGGAGAAAGCAAAGGTCTACCTAAGTGGAAAGCAAAATGACGACGGCGGTTTCGGCAATGTCTCTTCCACCGCCTGGGCGGTGGAAGGCATTATGGCGCTGGGTGGCAAACCAGGGGGCTGGACCAAAAATAATAAAAGTCCGATTGAATATTTAGCAAGCAAGCAAGGAGAGAACGGAGAGATAAAAGCGGACAGCATAGAGGGGAGAATTTGGCAGACGGCCTATGCGGTTAAAGCTCTCTCTGGCAAAACTTGGCTTGAAACTATGCAGAAATTTGAGAAGCCGGCTGAAACAATTTCATTAGAAAAACCCATAGAAAAGAAAATTGTTCTCAAAGAAACATTAAAAACCCTGCCCAAAAAACAACAAGCAACTATCCAGGCCGTACCTACCGAAATTAAAAACATCCAACAAGAAAAACCAGGCTGGTTTAAAAATTTGCTAACAAAAATTTTTGGAATTTTCTAAAACAGAGACAGGATCCAGGGTACCGGAATGGCAAGAAGCATAAGCACCGCGCCGAGCAAAGCCATATTTTTCATAAAATTTATTTTCTCCGGCATTTTCTCGGCTTCTCCCGCCTTCCAATACTGATGCATTTGCATTGTTGTCACCAAAAGGAAAAGCGCAAGCAAAAGCACCGAAAGCTCTATATAAGCTCCAGAGAGCACTCCAAATCCGCCAACAAACATCATAAATCCGGTAAAAACTACGGCTACTTTAGGCATAGGCACTCCTTTTGATTGAGCATAACTCGTCAAACCCTTCAAGTTCTTGAAGTGATTATAACCGCTCAAAACAAAATACCCGCCGAACAAAATCCTGCCCAATAAAAATAAATATTCCATAACTTTTTTAAAATTGAGCCTAAAAAGACTCAAGCTAAATGATAATGCCCTAATTATACCCTTTATACCCTTTTCTTCAAAGGAGGGTCAAATTCGGTAATTTTACTCATTTTTATTTCTATATTATCTGCCTTACGAAGTTTTTTAAAAACGTTTTTGGGGGCTATGTCATAGTGTCTCGTTTGATCAAGTTTTTTATCTATAAACCACAGATCTTTCTTATCCGTTTCCCAGCCTTTCTTGATTTTTTTTAAATCAAGAGGTTCGGAATATCGGCGCAAGGTTTTTTCTCCGCTGTCCAAAAAATATTCGTGGAAGTAAGACATGGCGAGCTCTCTTATATTTTTATAAACAGGTTCGCGATAGCGGAGCACGCCATGATTGGTCTTTGAGAGCGCTCCCCAATAACCGCTTGATTTGAAAGGCGCAATCACGTGATCAAAATCTTTTTTTTTCATATCCGTAGAGAGGTGCATAATAAGAGGTTTAAAACCATGGATAGAAAGTATATATGCTCCTAAAAGAGCGCCTTCAAAGCAATGCGCGCTTCCTCTCTCAAGCACTAGAAGAGGAGAAGAAAGCGTTTCGCCCGACTCCTCAAAATTAAACTGAAGCCTATTTAAAAAATCCTGTACCTTAGTCGGTATATTAAGTTTTTTCATCAAAGCTATCTGTTTTTTAGAAAAATAATTTTTCATAAACTCTCTTTTTATAAAAATAGATCGTAAGAGATTAAGGTGTAAAGAAATTTGGGCAGAAAAACCACGAGACCGACGGCTAAAGCCGTAAGGGCGGATAAGAGTACCGCAGCGGCAGCCACATCTTTGATATCTCTAGCAAATGTATGATATTCCGGCGAAGTGAGGTCGATATCTATCTCTATGGCGGTATTGAAAGCTTCAGAAACAATGACAAAACCGATGGCAAATATCACCGCCAACCATTCGCCTTCCGAAATCCTGAAGCCGAATCCCAAAAGTATGGCGAGGATCGCGGCGAAGATGTGAAAATATAGATTCCTGGTAGTCTTTAAAAAAACATGGAGGCCCCGAAGGGCATTGAAAAACTTCTTGCCTTTTTTTACCTCGCGCCAAGCTTTGATTTCTTTTTGTTCCTGATTCATTTTTTAGTCCTGATTAGAACGAAATAAATCTATGACGAAAAACGTGTGTTTGGTGCTTTTTTCCAGTAGATTGAAAAGTATCGCCAGGGTAAAAAGCACTATGGCAGAGATGGTGCTGAAAAAAGAAATAATGATCGCCAAAACCGAGGCGCCGACCGGGAAAAGTATATGCATATTGGCATGCTCATTCTCCGTTTTAGTAAAACGCGCATTCTCAATCGTATTTGATTTGATCACATACTGGCGCATGGAAAAAAGCGCAAGGCCGATCAGAATCACATTTAAGGCAAAGAAAATTATGGCAACTTTGGAGTACCCATAATTGCCCAAAAAATGCGAAGAAAAAGGCACGAGGGCCACAAAGAAAAAGAATATGGCGTTGATGTTGGAAAATCGCACGTCCACATTCTTCGCCAGCACCGATTCTATAAAATGGTGCGAGCGCCAATAGGTGAAAAGCAGGGAAAAAGAAAGCAGATAGCTCAAAAATATCGGGGAAAGGCTGATGAGCGCATCTAGTAAATTTCCGTCGCTCATCTTTATGGCATAGTCCGGAATCCTTATCTCAAAAACTAAAATGGTCATGACGATAGCAAAAATGCTATCGGCGAGCTGGTCTAGGCGTGTTTGTTTCATCTCGTCATTATAACTTAATTGGCCGGCAATTCACAACCACTGATTTTTGAAAGATTTTGAAGGCCTTGTTCCCCGACATATTTTTGCCCTTTTGCATCTATCCAAGTCGGATAGCCTTCTATACCTTTTTCTACGCACAAATTCGGATTCTCGGTGCACTCTATGTATGGCACATATTTGAAGGAATCGCCAAAACGCTCTTTCTCCGCCTTGCAATGCGAGCACCAAACCGCTCCGTACATTGTCAGATTTTTTGAAGCGAGGCACTGTGCAAAACCGTCATATTTGCCGGCCGGAACTTTCTCTCCGCTGTTAAATACCAGGGTAACCGCCGCTATACCTATAACTAAAAGTATTATAATCGTAAAAAAAATTTTCTTTTGCATGTTATTCTTTGCAACAATCCACTAACTTTGCCAAAAGATCGTCAAAGTTCATCGGCTTCTCCGATTCAAGTCCGGCTTTGACCTCCGGCGCACTGATAATTTTAAGCCGGAGTCCGAAAAATAAATTAAACATTTTATAGGCGTAAGAAAACATCTGCTTGGCATCTTCTTTTTTGCCGTCTCCTTGCAATTTGGTGCCGACTTCCATGAGCCGCATCGTGGTCGCAAGCAAATGCTTGGAAATGCACCAGCTTTCCGCTTCGGTTTTGTTTATCATCCTGGCCAACAGCGTTTTTCTCATCTCACGCACTTGAGAGAGCATTTCATAATACTCGCCTTTGCCGGTTTTTCCTCCGGAGAAAAAAAAGTGTTCTTCCAGACTAATCAGGTTCATGATGGCGATAGCCAAATCTTCCTCGGTGGAAAGATCCGCTCCTCTGTTTTCTTTGAGTTCCGCTATCCTCTTTTGCAATTCCTCAGAGCTTATTATTTTTGAATTATTTTGCATATACTTATTATATTATAACGAAAATATTAAAACTCCAAATGCCAGCAGAACCAATTGCAAAATCACTCTGGCCTTTTTGGTTTCCAGCCTGCGCAAGTGGTCAATTTTCTCTGCCATAGTTTTATTGGTAGCAAAAATCAAAATCAAAATAAGCGGAAGGACGAAAATGAAGTTGTAAGCGATCAGATACCAAAACCCTGTCCAGCGCGTAGCATAATCATGGAGCAGGGTGAGGACAAAAAGATACGGTCCTCCGGTGCAAGGGAATTCAAACATCGCCACCAGAGCGCCCAATAGGAAAAAGGCGGGAATGGAAGCTTTGTTTATAACTTTGGCAATAGTTGTATGAGTGCTTTCGGGTATCTTGAGCTTAATTGGAAATTTCGGATAAAACTCATTAATAAGGCCTACCAAAGCATACAGCATCAATATAGAAGCGCCAATTTTTGCCATAACATTCGGCACGTTAAAAAAGCTGAGTGTTTGAAGAATACCTAAACCGATCAAAGTATAGATAAAAGCAATGGCAAAAATATATACTCCGCCGGAGATCAAGACAAATTTCCTGTTCTTACCCAAGCTAAATAAGAAAGTGATAGTTAAAAAAAGAACCGATATAGCGCAAGGATTCAAACTGTCCACTACCGCCGAAGTCATAATGACCAGCAGAAAACTATGAATGCCCGCCGGGACATAATTTGTAAACATTTTCTTATGATAACATGCCAATATTTTCAAATCCTATTGACAAATAATAAATTATTTGCTATACTATTAGAGTAAAATTTGTTCCATAAAAATAAGGGAATCAAAAAAATGGAAAGCAAAACAGTAGAGTTACTTTTTCTTATTGCTTGTATATTTATTCAAGCAACTTTCTTCATGGGCTACATTGGAGTATTAATTTTAGGAAAATCGATACAAAAAACACTTCCAAAATTAAAAGAGTCCATTGATCAAGTAGTTAAAAAAAGTGAAATCAGTAAGTATAAAGTACTCACAAGAATTGTCATCGCATATTTTCTCTCACTGATGGTAATTCAAATACTTTTTGTTCAAATTGCTTTGTTTTACAATTGGCATCTTGTACAAGGATATATCTTTTTAGTAGATTTATTATTTTTTATTCTCATCCCTTTCCTCGTTTACTTCATTTTAAAAGGAAAGAAAGAATCACCCTTGTGTTATTACATAGGATATAAGTTTTAGAACTTTTAAAGCTCAGGTAATTAAATTTATCTGAGCTAAATTTTTGTTCGTGACATGTTTTTTAAAAATCCAAATTGAATTTACTTATTATTACTGTCAAGGTTCAACCTTGACAGTAACAATACGTTTTAAAATTAAAAATCTATCAGTAAACTTCTTT
>CAYQKC010000001.1:3295-21742 GCA_964418145.1 uncultured Candidatus Saccharibacteria bacterium | reverse complement strand
AACCTTGACAGTAACAATACGTTTTAAAATTAAAAATCTATCAGTAAACTTCTTTATTATAGCAACTCTCGCAATACACGATCTCCGGCCTCTCCGGCGCATACATACTTATCGCAAGCTTCCCGCAAAGCCCGCAATTTTGTTTGTAAAGGGATCGTTCATTGCGAAAAAGCATTCTCCTTTTCATTCTGCACTCCGGACAAAAAGTCGGCGGAGGGACCTTAATTTTCTCGTAGAAATTGAAATCATCGAGCTCAATAGTAAAGTCTTTTTAGCAATTCTGGCAGATTTTGGCCTCAGATTGCATTACCATCAAAGTATAACAAACTCTACTGGTACTGTATATAGATCGGACGGGGATTTAATTTTAAGAGCTCTTCGGGGGTAAAGAGGGTCGAGCCGGGAATCAAGATATCGTTTTTATAAAAAAGTTTGAAACCGGTAAACTGCACCGGCTCTGGATAGATAAATTGCTTGTAGGTGCCTATTTTCTTTGCCTTCTCTCCCCATCCATCCATATCAATTACGATTTGAACTTCTGGTAAGGGTTTAATATTTTGGTAATTAGTAAGCATATTTTGCGTATATCGGTGAACTACTAAAATTTTGGGGGTTAAATTGTTCTCTTTTACAATTTGTGCTAAAAAATCTGCTGCATAATTTATATCTGTCGCATCATAAGTGCCAATCGCTTTGCCCGGTTGAATACCGTTCTTCATAGAAAACTCCGGATCAATTCCTAGATGCACTTGAGGAAACTTTAGATAATTTTTGAGCCAAGATAATTCTGTTTTAAGATCGCTGAGACCAACTTGTATATCCAGAAAAACCAGAGCATTTATTTTTTGCGCTATTTTTAAAACTTTCTGTATTTCTGAGTCTGGCATCCTGATTCTGTATTTTCCATCTTTGCCTTTTTCTCCTAGCGCCATAGTCACAATATAATGCAAGGCGGGTACAACTGGAGTTTTTGGATCAGCCATTTCCCATCTTTTGACTTCTATTTCAAGTCTGGAAAGCATTTCATCTTCTGGATACTGTCCGAGTACACCCATATTTTTAGAATAAAGATTGCCATAATAAGCGACAATTCTATTGAAAGGCAATATTGCTCCGGCATTAGGATAGACGGTTTTGACTGGCCAAAAGTGTTTTGCGACAGGCTGTGGGTCAAGCGGAACTTTTTCAGTTTTAGTAATTGGATTACCTTTCCTATCTTTTCCAAGCACAGTTTTAATTGTTTTATATACTATCGGATCCGGTGGGTTGTTTGCTAACTCTAAAAGTTTCTGGTCATAGAGAACTTTATCCAACGGAGATAGAACAGATTCCAAAGGCGGAGGCAATTCCTCCGTTTTTTTATTTAAAATCTTGTTGTTCCAAACTTCCGGAACTACGAAAAAAATCATTATTACAAAAAATAAAATAACAAAAGACAAAAGGGTGAAGCTAAACAAAGCATTCTTTGTTTTTGCAAAAAAATTATCTTTCATTTATTTTGCTCGACTGACTTATAATCTGGTCTATGGTACTTCCCTTTTTATATACAATCAAATCATTCGTGGAGTCTTGCCACTCATTTTGTACTTTATCCAAAATCCGCCAAGTCTCTAATATCTCTCCGCTTGAGATGAACAAATTCCGTTCCCCTTCTATCACGGCTCTGGCGACTCGCTCATAAGCATCAGACTCGTGCTCTATATTAAAAATATTTTCATGGCCATCCTTATATCTTACTATTATCTCTGTTAATTTCTCGGAAAGGGCCTTGCCGGTGGATAAAGTTATGGGTACACCGTTCCAAGCTTTATCTTTTGAAACCAAATTGATAGAAACAAATGTCTCTGTTATGCTTTCAGGATTGCCGACTTCTTCCCGGTATCCTTCGTACTGCCCTCTTTTAACGCATCTATGATCTTTGATGTCGCAGACGATTTCCAGATTCGCGAGCGCTTCACGGCGCTTGTCCGTTTCCAAAGATCCCGCAAGCGTTACTGCCGTCATTTCTAGGAGATGGCTTTGCACGAAATCCCGAAGCGCCCCGATCTTTTCATAAAAATTGACCCGGCCTTCTATGTCTATTTTCTCGCTGGCGATAATCTCTATCCCCGAAACTCCGACTTTTTCCCATTTCTCATTTGCTAAATTTTGCATTGATCTTTTCGCCAAATAATGATCTACTCTATATATCTGATGTTCGCTGAAATACTCCTCAACTTGGGTTATCAAACTTTTTGCAGATTCCAAATCTCTGCCAAAAGGCTTCTCAAGCATTATTTTTAGATCATCTCCCTTAAAATTATCGCTGATTATTTTAAGGGCGTCCGGTACCGCCTCGGGCGGGATCGCCAAATGGAAAATTTTCTCCCCCTCGTTCGGAATTAAACTTTTTAAATTTCCATAATCTTTGCGGGAAATGGGTATGATAGCGCTTATATAATCTGCATTTTGAAGCGCTGGAAGCAAATACCGCTTTGATAGGTCGCCGGAGGCGCCGAAAATTATATAAGTTGGTTTTTTATTTATCATTTAATCATTCACCCGTACACTTGATTTTGATATTAATAAAATTAAGTGCGCGGATTTATTTTATGCCCACCGAAGGCGTTACGCATCATGGCAAGCAATTTGGTGGCAAAATTAATTTCGCCTTTTTGCGAATCTATCCTCACTTGAAAAGATGCTCTGATTGCCGGCATTTCAATACCCGAATTTTCGGCCGTTTCAAGCGCAAAGCGCGCTTCGCCCGACTCGGCAACTTTTCCTTCCACCCCGTCCGCTCCGCTGTTTTTTTTCAAAGCGTCCCTTGTAAGCTCATTGAGCCAGGAAGTTATCACGCTTCTTTTCTGCCACACGTCCCCAGCTAAAACCAAATCCAGATTTTTATAAGGACCCTCTTTGAGGAGCCTGTAACCTTCGGCAAGGGACTCCATCATACCATACTCTATAGCATTATGAACCATTTTCACAAAATGCCCGCTTCCAGGCTCGCCGAAATATCCGTATCCGCCTGAAGGTTCTGAAAGCGCTTTCAAAACCGGTTCTATCGAACGAAAAGATTTTTCTTCGCCTCCTATCGTCATTGAAAATCCGTTTTTGTAGCCCCAAACTCCTCCGCTTGTACCGACATCCATCAAAACCGAACCAGAAAAAGAAACTTCCTCTGCCTGCTTTTTGGTCTTGCGATAATCAGAATTTCCTCCGTCTATCAAAATAGAACCATTGGGAATAATTTTAAGCCAATCGTCCAATTCTTTTTCTACAGCATCTGCCGGTATCATGATCCAGATAATAACTCTTTCGCTTTTTTTGAAATGTCTTAGGGCTTCTTCTTTATTGTAAGCCGTGAGGAAGCCGAGCTTTCCCATTTTTTCTATCGGTCCGGAGCTTCTATTGTGCACGATAACTTCAAAATGTGCCTCATGAAGCTTTTGGGCGATTTGTCCGCCCATTCTGCCCAAACCCGAAACAATAATTTTTTTCATATTTTTTTAGCGTTATAAAAAAACAAAAATTTAAGGAGTCGTGGGTCCCCCGTCCTTTTGACTCCGAGGGCGAGGGTGAAAAAATTTTGGTTTTTCATAATACGCAATTTGTAAAAATTGTTAATAATGGGACCTTTTTAAAAATCTGCGCTGGTTGTTTGGCGACCTCAATTTCCTTTTTTAGATTTAGAAGCGCTTCGCGTTTTTCTTCACCTTGCATAAAAATCACGGCTTGATCGAGTTTCTCTATCGCTTTCAGCGTCATAGTGATGCGTAAAAAAGGAGGAGCTTCGTAAAAAGAGGCGTATTTTAGAGAATCCACTGCCGGACTTCCGGGTAGGATGCCGGTAGTATGCCCGTCCGCCCCTATACCGAAAAGTCCGATTTTATAGTCCGCACCGCTCAATTTTTCCTTTAAGCGCTCAGCAAATTTTCGGGTTGTCTCTTTGATATCTCTACCTTCCAATATCGGTATAATTTTTGCGCCTTCTATATGGAAACCTTTTTCTTTTAAAGACCAAAAATTGGAATCGAGACCATTTATTGAAACATATCTCTCGTCTGTAAGCATCACTGTCAGATTTTTGCAAGGAAAATACCGCAAAGCTTCGGCTATTTTTACGCAAACTGTTATAGAAGACCCTCCGGTGGCAAAAAATAAAACTTTTTTACCCGAAGAAAGTTTCTCCATGATTACTGAAGCGATGAATTTTGCCGCTTCTCCCGGTTTGTCTGTATTTCTGATATCAAATTCCATCAGTCCATTATAACATAGCGGAATCCCTTGCTATTCAAAGTCAAATCCGCTACGCTTTATATATGGAAAAACTTCCAATCGGAATAATACTTCTCGCCACAAGCGCGCTCGGCTACTTTTCGAATTGGTTAAACTGGCGATTTTTAAATTATAAGTGGAACGAATGGCTCTACTATCTGGGTGCTTTTGCGCACGAGAGTTCGCACGCCATGTTTTGCCTCTTCTCCGGCGCGAAAATAGTGGAATTCAAAGTCTTTGTTCGACAACCCAGAGTTTCGTATTTGAAACCGAAGCTTCCCGTCTTGGGCAATCTCTTCATCTCAATCGCCCCCATACTGATAGGACTTGTCGTCGTGTATCTCGTCAATAAATTTTTCTTCGAGAATAGCTTTGCTATGCCCCACTTTAAAAATTTCGTTTCTCTGTCGGAGAATTTTCTCGCTTTTCTAAAGCAAATAAATTTTTCCAGCTGGAAAAATTTATTTGCTTTGTTTTTTTCCCTCAACCTGGGAGCAATGCTCGGGCCTTCTGGAAAAGATTTGAAAAATGTCTGGCTTTTTTTAGTTATTCTTCTCTTTTTTTCCTCTCCTTTTTTCACCGATCTGGGGATACTCGCCATTTTTCTCATACTGCTCTCAATTTTAGCGCAAATAGCCTTGATTATTTTGGACTTCTTGCTCCGAAAGCTGGAGAAAATGCTTTGAAAAAATCAGAGTTTGGAGATGTCGCGCGGGCTGAAAAAACTAACGGACCAAGCAACGGCCACTTTCACTTTCTTTTGCCAGGAAATGAGCTTAGAGAGATAAATAGTCCTCCAAACAAACCAAGCCAAAAAGCCAGATAAATAGAGGTTGAAAATATTTCCTATCGCGTTCCATTTTCCTAAAGAAACCAGCGAGCCGGAGAGTTCATAGCCGAATTGTCTTAATTTTACCGAGCCCTCAATCTGCAATTTGATATTTTGAGCGGCAATTTTCGCTTCCTTCACGGCCACTTGCGCAAGCATCGGGAAAAGAGTCCCGTCCGGTTTTTTTACTCCGGCTAAATCGCCCAAAACATAAGCAAAGGGATGTTTTTCAACCTGCAAATACTGGTTCACTTTTATGCGTCCGTCCGATTCGCGTTCCACGTCTTTATCCAAAGATATGTCGCTCGGTTTTACTCCGGCTACCCAGATAGGCGTTTTAGTGTAAATAATGCTTCCGTTCGAAAGCAATATAGAATCGGGACTTACTTTTTCCACCGCGCTCCCGAGTATCACTTTCACGCCATTTTTCTCTAAAGTTTTCAGGCTCTTGCCGCGCAAATTTTCCTTAAACTGAGGTAAAATCTCTTTGTCTCGTTGAATTAGCACCACCGAAATATTGTTAATTATTTCTTTATTATAATAACGGGAAAAAGTTCCCCAAAAAAACTCCTGCATTTCAGCCGAAAGTTCTACTCCGGTCGGTCCGCCGCCGATTATCGCAAAGCAAAGCATTTTTTTTCTTTCTTCCGTCTTGCCAATGAAAGAAGCTTTATCCACCATATCAATAGAGTGATTCTTCAGTCTTATCGCGTCTTCCAGGGATTTCAATGTAAAACAGTTCTCCTCCGCGCCGGCTACGTCATAAAAATTAGTTTCTGCTCCGGACGCAAGCACAAGATAATCAAAGGCTATGCTATTGCCGTTTACCCTTACTATTTTCCCCGATAAGCTGACTTCCTCGGCCTTGCCTACATAAAAAGAATCAAGGCAACATCCCATAATTTTTTTTATCGGCTCTGTTATGTTGGCGGGGTTAATGCTGCCGGTCGCCACTTCGTGCAAAAGCGGAGTAAAAAGAAAATAATTCTCCTTGGAGAGAAGTGAAATTCGCACATTTTTATTTTTATGAAATATCTTGTGCAGAGCTCGAAGAGCGTAAACTCCTCCAAAGCCTCCGCCTATGATGAGTATCCGAGACAATTTCATTGTATTGTATCAAAAAATCATGGAAGATCTGAAGAAGGTCCGACCTTCCGCGGTTTCCCATAGTCTTTCTGTAAACAAAACCTTATCTTGTTGGTGCAGGAATAGGAGTTTGAATATTCTGGCCACCTACTTCGCCTCCATACATCATCTGGGGAAGCTGATTATTATTGTAGATACGATATCCACGCATCATGTCGTAGCCGGGTCCGCCATACATGTGGTAACCGTAATTTCCGCCCAAGAATCCGACCATTCGGCCGAAAGTAAAACCGAGCCAAAAAATTATAACCACCAGGGCAATTTTTAATAACACCCTGGCGCCGTGATATTTCCCGCAGTACCCGTGCCAATGATGCATTTCCCGGCAATATACACACTCATTTTTGTAATCGGAGTGTTTCTCATTTTCTTTTTTCTCTGGATTTTCCATAAATTTAATAAATTTTTAAAAATTAATAATAAGACCTTTGAACTTACCATTATACCCCATATGTCAAGCGAAGCAAAATTTTACTTTCCATTCCATACTTAACGGCTTAACGGTATTGAACAGTATGTCTAACAAAAAATAGAGTGTTCCCAAAGATCTGAAGAATCAAATACTTGAGCGGGTCAAAACCTCCGGGAAGTCCCGTGAGGTATCCCCTTCTTAAGACAAAGAATAAACCAATTACTCGTATTTTCCTTCACTTTCACCAATTGAATTAGTCGCATTAAAATTAACAACTGTATAATTATTTTTAAACAAAGTTTGAGCAATAGCCTGAATATGTTTTTGTTGTCGGAACCCCCCCCAATCCATGCAATACAAAAGCAAGTCTGATGAATTTTTTAGGAACTGATATTTCTCCGATAATTTCCAAAACTTTTTAGATTTTTTATCGGGTTAGCGAACATAGGTATATTATATTATAAAAATATCTTTAAGGCATTTAAATTATTAATAAAATGCCTATTACTAAAGAAACGTCAAAGGTGCCCTTTGACACTAAATAATGATATAATGGGAATATGATAAATAGAGATTACAAAAGCAATGCAGTTGAAAATATTTTGCACGTTTACAACAGGGGCAATAATAAGGAAAAGATATTTTTAGAAGAACAAGACTATAGGGCTTTTCTTTTTAGACTTGGCTTGTGCCTCGGTTTTAATCTTGAAGAGTTAAACGGGGAAAAAATAACTTCTATGCCCTATTCTAGAATCAGAATAACTGAAACAAAGAAAAGTGATTTTGAACTTTTTGCTTTTTGTTTGATGCCAAATCATTTTCACCTATTAATAAAACAAAATGAAGATATCTCTGTTTCTAAACTAATATTAAAACTTTGCACTAGCTATTCAAAATACATAAATAAAAAATACAGGAGGGTTGGTCATGTATTTCAAGATCAATTTAAATCTGTACTAGTGGAAGGTGATCCACAATTAATGTGGACGTCTGCTTATATTCATATGAATCCAGTAAAAGATAAACTGGTAAAAAAACCCGAAGAATATAAATGGAGCAGTTATCAAGACTATATTGGCGAGAGAAATTTACCTATAGTAAACAAAGAATTTTTAATTTTCATTTTTGGAGATAAAAAAAGCTTTATAAAGGAAACTCTAAATTTTAATACGAGAGATTAATGTCAAAGGTGCCCTTTGACATGTCTATTGGATAATTTAGAAACAAGTTAAAGAAGCGATGCTGTCGCCGGCTCGTAAGCGCATAATGGTCACCCCTTGGGTCTGACGGCCCAAGGATGAAATGTCTTTCAAATATGTCTTTATTACCTGGCCTTTTTTAGACATAGCGATAAGCTCTTCTTCGTTGCCTTGAAGCACTCTAGCTACGATCAGCTTGCCTGTCTTTGGCGTTATTTTGGCTGTTTTTATGCCGGAACCTCCTCTCTTTTGCACTTTATATTCTTTAAGCGAGGTTTTCTTGCCAAAGCCATTCGCACTTAAAGTGAGAAAGAACCCTCCCTTGTTTTCTTTCTTGATCACATCCACGCCGACTACTTCATCGCCTTTGGCGAGCTTGATGGCGCGGACCCCGCCGGCCGTCCTGCCCATTTCCCTCACATCGGATTCTTTAAACCTGATAGATTGGCCGTGAGAAGTAGCGATCATTATCTCATCGCCTTTGTCCGCCAAAAGCGCCGAGACGAGCTCGTCCCCTTTGTCCAAGCGGATGGCAATGAGGCCGCTTCTTCTTACGTCTTTGAAGTTTTCTCCGGACATTTTTTTAGCCGTACCGTTCTTAGTGATAAGCATAAGCGAGATCGGAGATTTTTTGAGCTCCTTCGGCATAGCAAGTATGGAATTCACTTTTTCGTTATTTCCGAGTTGCAAGAAATTCATAATGGATTTTCCTTTGGTGGCTCGGCGGCCTTCCGGCAAGTCGTACATCTTTATTTGATAAGCTTTGCCGGCATTAGTGAAGAAAAGCAGGTCGCTATGCGTAGAACCAGAAAGGAGCACAGTCACAAAATCTTCTTCTTTGGTTTCAAGATCAATCACTCCGACTCCGCCTCTCTTTTGCGAATGATATTCTCCCGGATCGGTGCGCTTCACATAGCCGCCAGCCGTAAAGACGAGCACTGTTTCCTTTTCTGGGATCAAGTCTTCGTCGGAAATCTCTTTATTCCCGCCCTTGACTATTTTTGTCCTTCTCTCATCTCCATACTTTTCCCTGATCTCTTTGAGTTCGGAAGAAATTACCCCTAAGATTTTTTTTAGACTTCCCAAAAGTTCCTTTGTTTCTTTGATAAATTTCCGCTTTTCGGCTAGTTCATCTTCCACCGCCTTCCTCTCAAGCCCGGCAAGTTTCTGCAATTTCATTTCGAGAATGGCTATAGCCTGCAGTTCCGTAAATTTGAAAGTCTTCATCAAATTAAGCTTTGCCACTCCGCCGTCTTTGGAAGCGCGGATTGTTTTGATCACTTGATCTATTTTGTCCAGCGCTTTTTTGAGGCCGAGCAGGATATGTTCGCGCTCTTCGGCTTTTTTAAGGTCATATTCCGCCCTTCGCTTCACTATTTCCTTCCTGTGCGAGATAAAGAGCGAGAGAATTGATTTCAAAGACAGGGTCTGCGGAACTCCGTCCACCAGCGCCACAATATTGAAATTGAAATTCGATTCAAGCTGAGTATTTTTGTAAATATAATTTAAAACTTTTTCCGGTACGGCTGTGTTTTTGAGGTCAATCACGATTCTGATGTCTTTGGTCGATTCGTCGCGGAGGCCTTTTACTCCGTCCAGCTTTTTTTCCTGCACAAGCTCTGCGATAGACATGATCAAATTTGCCTTGTTCACGCGGTAAGGCAAGGAGGTAATTATAATCTGATATCCTCCTTTCTGCTCTACGATTTCGGCTTCTCCACGGCAAACCACTCCGCCTCGGCCCGTCGAGTAAGCATGCAACATATCTTTATAATTATAGGCTATGCCACCGGTCGGGAAATCGGGGCCTTTGATGAATTGCATTAAATCTTCGGTAGTGGCGTCTTCGTTATCCACCAAATGTAAAGCGGCATCCACGACTTCCGCCAAATTATGCGGGGGGATATTTGTGGCCATACCGACGGCAATACCTAAGGTGCCGTTCAAAAGGAGAGATGGCACGGCAGACGGCAGAACAATCGGCTCTTTGCGGGTTTGATCGTAATTGGGCCTGAATTCTACGGTATCTTTTTCCAAATCGCGCAAAAGCTCGCTCGAAATTTTTGACATTTTGGCTTCGGTATAACGCATCGCTGCCGCCCCGTCGCCGTCTATAGAACCGAAATTCCCCTGCCCGATAATGAGCGGATAACGGAAAGAGAATTCTTGCGCCATGCCGACCATAGAATCATAAACTGCCACATCGCCGTGCGGATGATATTTTCCGAGCACGTCTCCGACTACAGCCGCCGATTTTCTGAAACGCGCCGAAGCAGTGAGCCCCATTTCATGCATTGCATATAAAATTCTCCTATGCACCGGCTTTAGGCCGTCTCTCACATCCGGCAGAGCGCGCGAAGTTATTACCGACATCGCATAAGCGAGGTAGGAATCTTTCATTTCGGAAACCACGTCAACTGGTACTATTTCATCTCTCTTTATGGATTCTGATATTTCACTCTCTTTTTTTGCCATAATTTATCTTTGAAAATTAATTGCCTCTATTTTGGTTATAAGTATTTGCGATATCGTCTTTTAATTGGGAAAAGGGCTTCAGATCCCTCTTTATTTTTGCCTGATCATCGGCGCCAGAAAAACTTTTGCTCAGGCTCATCGCCCAAAGAAACACTAAAATTATAATAAAAATAAGCATAACTATATAAAGGACCTGCCTTCTCACTTCTTCCGGCTGTCTTCTTAAATGATAAATTATTTTTTTCATTCCGTATAAAATTTTTATAATTTATAATTTCAACCTTTTTCCGTCCGACTTTGAATTTTCGTACGGAATTCATAATTTTAAAAATTAAACTGCTTTTAATATTACAACCTCGCCCTCTTTGCCGTCCAAGTCTTTAGCCTTAAGGGTAAGCTTGTCGACTTCCTCGGCTTTTTCTTCGCCGAGTTCTTTCAAGAAAGCTTTCAGAGTATTCGGGTTATAGCTCATCGGAATAATTAATTTAGGTTCAAAGATGAGGGCAAGCTTGGCAGCGGATTTTGGATCAAGAAAACTTGCTTCTTTGGAAACTTCCTTGCCTCCGACCGGCACAAACAAGATGTCCGGACTGTCTATGGATTCTTGAGTTTCTTTGGAAAGTTCCGGATCGGAGAGGGCGCCCAAAAAAGAAACTTTTATATTGTCCAAGATGAACGAATAAACGGTATTGATATAATTCTTGCCGGAGATAGAGGCTTTTGAAGCCGAGCCTTTGATAAAGGTGCCTTTTACTTCATAATCTCCGGGTCCATCGATTACAAACGGTTCTCGTTCGCCGTGTGAAAGCTGTGAAATCCCGTTGAATAAAGAAAAATCAGCGCTCACAAGGGCAATGTCCGCTCCGAAACGGATGGAAACGTCCGACTTGGCGGATTTGCTGACAGGATTGAAAGCAAGAACCAAATCCCCCTGCCCAATTTTAAAAAATTGCTCTCCGAAATACGTAATTATCATTTCTTATATTATAGCAAAATTTGGAGGGAAAACAAAGAAAAAACACCTCACCCCCAGCCCCTCTCCAGAATACTGGCGAGGGGAAAATCACACAATTAACCTTAACCCAAATATGGTAAGGGTAACAATTCTTGAATAGAAGTTATAAAAATTTTAGTTTTATCATCGTTAGAACAAACAACAATCAGATCGTGAAGTGAAATATTTACTACCTCCGACATCACTTGACGACATTTACCGCAAGGGGTTACTGGATTTGCTACCCCTCCTTCTTTTGCGCCAATTATTGCTATTGCCTGTAAATTTCTTTCACCTAAATTATTTGCTGTTACTATTACTGATTGTTCCGCACAAACATTAGAAGGTGAAGAAGAGTTACCATAACTAGCTCCGGTAATTATTTTACCAGTATCAGTCCGAACCGCTGCTGCTACTTTGATTTTACTGTTGCGTGGATTATGAGAATTTTCCAATGCTTGTTCAGCCGCATTCAAAAGTTCCTTATATTCGTTTGATAATTGTGCATATGATGTTTCAGTCATGGTGATATTATAACCCCTAATCACAAAATTTAAAAATCTATGTATAATTATTGAATGGCTCAGTTTAAAACAATACTAAAAGCAAGATATTTAAGAAAAGAAGAAACAGGCACAGAGAAAATATTATGGGAAAAATTAAGAAATAATCGGCTTGGTATAAAATTTAGAAGACAACATCCAATAGATATGTATATCCTTGATTTTTATGTCCCATCTATAAAACTCGCTATAGAGCTCGACGGTGCTGTACACAAGATAAAAGAAAATAAGGAATATGATATAGATAGGACAAAATATTTAAAATCCAAATACATAACAGTGTTGAGATTCTGGAATGAAGAAATAGAAAAAGACCTAGAAAATGTCTTTGGTGGAATTGAGAAAAAAATTAAAGAACTTATGAAGAAATAATATTTACATCCATACTTCAGATTCCTCCCCTCTCCAAAAATGAATATTTTGGAGAGGGGTCGGGGGTGAGGTCCTTGTGTTTTTATAGTTTTCATATTAATATGGCAAACAAGTGAATATTATTAAAAGCACGGATTTAGGGTAACAATACTAAGCTTTTGCGAAGTAAAACCTAAACCTTAAGATCCGCTAAAAAGCGGATATTTTTATTAAAAATAATATGAAGAAAGAAAAAGTAATACAAGAGAATCCGGTTTTAAAATCCATAACCGAGAGAACAAAAGACAAACCGGAAGCGGATTCCTTGGTTGAAGGTCCAATTATTGCCATTGAAAAATCATCAGTTTTCGTAGACCTTTCGCCTTTCGGCACCGGCATTATCTATGGACGAGAATTTATAAACGCAAAAGACATCATCAAGAAAATAAACTTGGGTGATACGGTTAAAGCCAAGGTGGTGGAGACGGAAAATGAAGACGGTTATGTTGAACTGTCTCTCAAAGAAGCCAAACAAGCGCTTGCTTGGAGCGAAGCTGAAAAAGCTATCAAAGAAAAAATTGTCCTAAACTTGGAAATCAAAGATGCAAATAAGGGTGGACTTATATTGGAATGGCAAGGCATCCAAGGCTTTCTCCCGGCTTCCCAGCTCAAAGCTGGACACTATCCTCGAGTGCTTGATTCGGATAAGGACAAAATATTAAAAGAGCTCAAGAAACTGGTCGGAGAAAAAATTTCCATTATGATTATCTCCACTTTGCCTAAAGAAGGCAAGTTGATTTTTTCCGAGAAAGACAATAACCCTGAAGAAAAGAAGGAAATTCTTTCTAAATATAACATCGGCGACGAAGTTGACTGCACGGTGGCCGGCATCGTTGATTTTGGAGTATTCCTAAAATTGGAAGAAGGACTGGAAGGCTTAGTGCACATCTCCGAGCTTGACTGGGGGCTGGTAGAAGACCCGCGAAGCATGTTTAAGGCAGGCGATATTGTTCGTGCCAAAGTTATTGAAATCAAAGACGGCAAAATTTCCCTCTCTGTCAAAGCGCTCAAAGAGAACCCCTGGAATGAGTTTGAAGATAAATTAAAGAAAGGAGATATCGTAGGCGGAGTGGTCATCAAATACAACAAGCACGGCGCTCTCGTTTCCATTAAGGAAGGCGTGGCTGGATTGGTGCACAATTCCACTTTCGGCACGGAATCAAAGCTCCGCGAAAAATTAGAACTCGGCAAAACCTATAATTTTCAAATCACCTTGTTTGAGCCAAAAGAACATAAAATGACCTTGGTTTATCTGGAATAAGAAATTTGTACTGGACCGGATTTAACTGGGGCAAACTCTTCCGGACCGATGGCATTCATTATTGAAATAACCTGTTCGGCATAACGAGGCACAATGTGCGGAGGATTATAAGTGCGGAGGATTTCTCTTAAATTCTTGCCAGCATAATACTTTTCAGTATTAGGGTTGTTCCCGCCCAGATTTACTGCCACTGTCTCAATAGCTTCATCTACCGAGTTAAAGCTTATTTTACAAGAACCCCAGCCAAAAGGGTTATTATCAGCTTTTTTGCAATCATTCTTGCCGCCAGTGGATTCCCTCACTGAAATAGCAGCCAAAAGCCTCCAATCTAAACCGTTCTTCTCTGCTTCCTCAGCCATTTTTCTACCTTCTCCTGAAAGAGGCATATTATTGCCGCTGAAATAATTATCAATAGCATCGGCTTTTTTCTTCAAATCCAAAGCCTTTTCGTCTAAAGCCTGATCCAAGACCAAGATTTTACCGGTTTCTAAACTATTCTGTTGTATAAATACGGCTTGGACCGTGTCCTTGGCGTTTTCCATTAGGATGCTACCCAAAGGCACTGCTCCCCCAGTACTTGTTACCACAGGCAAAAGTACGAGAGTCTGGACGAACCGTATTAGATTGTTTTTATACATATTTAGGCGGTCTTTGCTCCGCCAACTCCGTGAACTCTTTCAGATCCTTTCTGAAGATATCCTTTAACGGTAAAGCTTTTTAAGCCTAAATAAGGATATACTGATATACTATCATATCCGGTAACAAAAGTCAATAGTTATGCATCATTTTTATAATATGTCAAATCAAAAAAGCCTCATAAAATAAGGATTTTATGGGACAAGCCATTGACAAATAATGATAAAATATGAAAAATCTATCCTATGTTGAAAACTTTATCGGCTACTTTATAAGCTTCTCCTGCTCCCATGGTTACAAAAATATCTCCTTCACCTAAGCTAAGCTCTTTGATAAACCGCTCAGCGGACGGGAAATCCGGAAATGCTTTGGCTTTATCCCCAGATAAAGTTATGGCGCTGGCTAATTTCTCGCTTGAAACACTTTCATCCTTGTCTTCTCTGGCGAAGAAAATGGGCAGTAGGTAAATATTGTCCGCCCCCTTGAAACTCTTGGCAAAGTCGGCAAAAAGAGCTTTGGTCCGGCTATAAAGGTGCGGCTGAAACAAGATAATTATCTTCTTCTCACCTTTGGGGTAAAGCTCGCGCAAAGCTTCTATGCTCGCCTTGATTTCCGTCGGATGATGAGCATAGTCATCATAAATTATGACTCCCTCTTTTGACACACCTCTCTCCTCCAGCCGGCGCCAGGTGCCGGAAAATTCTGCTAGGGATTTTTTGATGGTTTCTTCCGGTACGTTAAGCATCTCTGCGAGAGCGTAGGCTAAGGCTGCATTTCTCCTGTTATGCTCCCCGGGGACGGCGAGTTTCGGAACCTTTTCCAGATATTTTTCGTAATCTGAAATTTTATTCTCGCTTTGCGAGAGAAATTTATCAAAAGCCTTTTTTATTTCATCTAAGTCTTTATAACAATCTAGATGGTCGGCTTCAATGTTTGTCACTGCTCCTATGTAAGGATTAAAATTTAAAAAATGTCTGTTGTATTCATCAGCTTCAACTACCAAATATTCTCCCTTGCCATCTCTAAAATTTGAACCAAACTTTTTAACAAAACTCCCGACAATAACCGTCGGGTCAAAACCTGCGTCAATCAAAATATCCGCAATCATTGCGGTTGTAGTAGTTTTTCCATGCGTACCGGATATGGCTATCACTTTATAACCTTTTGCAAACCCGCTAAGCGCTTCAAAATAGCTCATGACCGGCTTGCCTGTCTTTTTCGCTTCTTCAATAATCTCCGGTCCGCGATAAAACCAAGCGTCGCTGTAAACATATAGGTCAGCCCCCGCTTCCACCAAGGCTCCAGCGGGCAAGTCGTCTTTTAAATATATTTTGACCCCTAATTCCCTAAGCGGACCAAGTGTAGCGGGAGTATCGTCATCATTTACCCCGGAAACTTCCATCCCCTTCGCCACCGCCATTTTCGCCAAAGCCGAAATCCCGATCCCCCCGATCCCGATAAAAAATACTTTTTTAACTTTGGATAAATTTAAGGTCATATTTCAAATACAACAAATTCTCCTTCTTTTAAAGCATAAATTGGTAAAGTTTTATCTCCATGATCAGCAAGTTCTTTATAAGCCTTATCCCAATCTATTTGGCCACGAGGATCATCATTACCATAAGAAGATTTATAATGTGCGATAAATTTAATAGGTAAAATTCCAAGACCATCCATACATTGTCTCCAATCACAAGTCCAAAAATGTTTAGAAAGAACATGTGAACTTGCAGAATTTGTTGCCACTACTTTCCCCTCCCAAATTTTTGGAATATTAAATTTTTTAAACCAATATTGGATAAGATGATCATCTCCACCATGAATATAAATTATATCTGAATCTTTTACTTGTTGTTCAAAAATCTCAGGTAAGGCTAAGGTTATCATAGGATGAACTTCTTTTGGAAATAATAAATGAGTTCTTTCTTCATCTTCAGCAATTTTTTTCTCCCAATCTTCACGTGGTTGAGCAAAACGACATATAAGTAACTTTGGTTTGTCCCCTAAACCTTTCAGGCATTCGGCAAAAAATTTTTTCCCTTCTTCTGGATTATTTCTTGTACCACCAGAATTCAAAACATATTTGATCATAAAATTATTTTAATGCAATGTTAAATGAAAACTCATGTTTTTCTCCAGGTCTAATTTTTTCTGGATCTAAAATTATTCCTCCTTTGTCTCGCATAACAGGTTCAATACAAATAAAGTCTTTCCCATCTACAGACCAAACCCAAATTCTTTGGTATTCTTCCGATATATTAAAAACGAGTGTTCCAAGACCCGGAATTCTTATCTCTATTGGCGTATTTGGATTCTCAACAGAAATAGCTTTGATAGTTTTTCCTGTTTCCCATTTTTCAACTTCTTCTTTTACCTTTTCTCCTCCTTTAAAATTAAATTCAATATTTTTCTTTTCGTCGGAAGAAACCTTAAAATATGGATGAAACCCACTAGATATCGGGATTTCTTTTTCTTTCTCCAAATTTTTGACTACTTGAGTAATAGTAAAAGAATTATCTTCTTTAAAACTGCCATCTATAGAAAGCTCAAAGTCATATGGAAAAACATCTCTGGTTTTTTGGTCAGAATTTAAAATTTCTTCAAAACCATTCTGCTTTTTTTTATAAATCCATTTTGATTCTCTCGCAAAACCATGTTGTTTGAGGTTCTTTAATTCATCTGTTTTTATTTCATCTGGTATGGGACCGGCATTAGGAAAAAGAATCGGTATTCCTCCTTTTACATTAACATTTTGATCCTGAAAAGTTTCCTGATCTAAATACAAAAGTTCTTTATCTTGTAATTTTAACGAGGTAATAATACCACCTCTTTCCGGACAACAAGAAACTCTATTCCCTTCCGGGGTTTTTACTGTTTCGATTTCTAATCTTGAACTATTTTTTTGTTCAAATTTTTCCATTTTATTTTAACTTATTAATAATCTTTATAAACAAATCATTCCTCTCATATTCATTATTAAATTGCCCGAAGGAGGCAAAAGCGGGAGAAAAAAGGAGAATATCGCCCTTCTTTGCCAATTTCATCCCTTCTCTTACGGCTTCATTCAAATTTTTCACTTGTTTGCCGGAAACTAGAACCTTGCCACTAGAAACTAATCTTTCTGTCCCCGTTCCCGGTATCATTATAACCGCCTTGCAATATTTATTTAAGACCTTCACAAAATCATCAAGTGGCAGATTTTTATCCGCTCCGCCACAGATCAGAACAATTTTTCTCTCCGCTAGGTCTTTCCTAACGGAAACAGACAGAACTTCGAGCCCCGCCATGGTCGCCTCCGGAGTCGTGGCATTGTTGTCATTGTAAATTTTTACACCTTTTATTGTTTTTATATATTGAAGTCTACCTTCTAGACCTTTAAAATTCTTTAACGCTCTTTTTATTTGCAAATCGGGAATCTTAAATTGTTTTGTTGCGGCTATGGCGCAAGCCAAATTTTCTTTTTGAAACTTTCCAAAAAGTATGGAACCATACCCCTCCGCATCGCGGCTATTTACAACAATAAATTTGCCTTTCACGTCTTTTTTCTTTATAAATTCTTTCATCCCCGGGCGGATTATCAAAACATCTCCCTTTTTTTGATATTTAAAAATATTCGCCTTGTCGGCAAAATACTTTCGCATATTGTTTTTGTAGAAATTCATATGGTCCGGCATAAAAGAAGTAAAAACGGAAATCTGCGGACTTTTCTTTATCTCATCCATTCCGTGAAGCGCCCAGGAATCAAGCTCCATAACGACAATATTCCCTGTGTTTACCTTATCAAGCAAAGCCAAAGTAGAGGTATCACGCACGTTTCCACCTAGATAGACTTTTTTTCTTAATTGTTTCTCGTTTTTCTTTAAAATTTCATAAATAAGCGCCGTAGTCATAGACTTTCCGCGTGTCCCGGTCACTCCGACAATTGTCACCGCTGGCGCATATTTTACAAATAAAGATTCACTCACAAAAATCGGAATTTTATTTTTTCGAGCTTCCTTTAAATATGGAGAACTCTCCGGCACGTTTCCAGGCTGGAGTATCATATCCGTATTTTTGAAATCTTTTAAATCATGTTTACCTAAAGTGAATTTTATCCCTTTTACATTTTTTAATTTATCCAAAGAGGGCTTTAGTTCCTTTTTTGATTTTAAATCCGTCACAGTAAGAATCGCTCCGTGTTTTGCCAAAAACAAAATATCCCCCAAGGCGCCACCCAAAAGCCCAAGTCCCATTACCGTAATCTTTTTATTTTTGAAAAATT
>CAYQKC010000001.1:0-3195 GCA_964418145.1 uncultured Candidatus Saccharibacteria bacterium | reverse complement strand
AAAATTTTCTCAAATTCTTCTCTGTCATTGAAATGAGTTTTTACCCCTCTTATCTCTTGATAATCCTCATGACCCTTGCCAGCACACAAAATTATATCCTCTGGTTTTGCAAACTCTATTGCCTGCTTGATAGCCAACCGGCGATCCGCAATGGTTATAACTTTATTTTCCTCTTCTTCTGTAAGTTCATCTTGCATTTGATCGATTACCTTTTCGGGATCCTCGTCGAGCGAATTGTCCGAAGTAAAGATGGCAATATCGGAAAGACTAGCTCCGATTTTCCCCATTTTCGAGCGTTTGAGCGGATCTCGATCGCCTCCGCAGCCGAAAACAGAGATCACTCTGCTTCCTTTATCTTTTATCTCTTTTATCGTCGTAAGCACGTTTTGGAGCGCGTCGGGCGAATGCGCATAATCTATAATCACAGAGATCCCGGAAGGAGAAAGGAAATATTCGAATCGGCCTTTGGGCGGTTTTATGTCTTCCAAAGCCTTGTTTACCTTTTCCATATCAAAACCAAGCATTTTTGAAGCGCTCCAAACAGCCAAGAGGTTGTAAGCGTTGAACTTGCCGATCAGTTTAGAAAAAATTTTCTCTCCGTTGAAATCAAGCATAAGGCCGGAGAAACTGGAGTCTAAAATCCTGCCTTTGAAATCTAAAAGCAGATCCGGATTGAAACCATAGCTTAATTTTTCTGCCATAGTTTCTCCAAGCATTAAAAATCCATGTTCATCATCCAAGTTGGACAAGGCAAAAGCCTCCCGGGAAAGCATTTCAAAAAATTTTCTTTTGGCGTGAAAATAATTTTTAACGCCCTTATGATAATCTAAGTGATCGTGCGTCAAATTTGTAAAAATTCCTCCAGTAAAATTTATCCCTGCTACTCTATTTTGATCAAGTGCGTGAGAAGATACTTCCATAAAAATATATTCACATCCGGCTTTTTTCATTTTGGAAAAAATTTTTACCAAAGAAATCGAATCCGGAGTGGTAGCCGGCACTTTTTCCTTTTTTAATTTTATCCTTTCCTCTCCCACCAAAATCTCTACCGTGCTTATAAGGCCTGATTTATGACCCAAGGCCGTAGCAATTTTATACAAAAGAGTGACAACGGTAGTCTTACCGTTAGTACCAGTCACCCCCACTATTTTCAAACTTTTTGTCGGATTGCCATAGAAAAGCTTGACAAAAAAAGGCTTTACCGCCCACCAAAAATTTTTTATCTTTCTCATATTTCCATTATATCATAGCCCCCGCTCTCAAATAGTGATAAACCCCAATTAGTATCTTTCATTCATCTATTTCTGTAAACTTTTCCATAAAAATATGCTAAAATGGTTTAAGGCTAGATTTTCTATGAGCAGAAAATATTCATACAATCGGGAGTTTTGGTTTTCGGGACAGCTTTTGTCGGCCTTATCCTTGGTTTTAACTGCTAACAAGATTAGCTATGGATGTTTAATATCATAAAGCGGGTTGTAAACTTTATTATCTTTGAATAAAAAAATGACTAAAAAAATAATCGATCTAGACAAAAACTATTTTAAATGTGAAGAATGCGGTTTAGAATATGCGGAAAAAGAATGGGCGGTAAAATGTGAGACTTGGTGCAGAGAGCATCATAGTTGCAACATTGAAATTATCGCTTACGCGGCCAGAGACAAAAATGGCAAAGAAACCCCGTCGCCAAAAGCGGAAGAAAAACTATTGAGCCACTCGCTTGTATCTGTTATAAAAACAATCTTTAAACAGCCGCTTTATTTGTTTGTCGCAACTGATGGTGCGCTCGCAATCGGACTTCTCTACTGGTGGCTACTTTCCAAAACCGTCACTTGGGTTACATTCTATGGAATGTACTGGAACGTGCCGCTCTACTTTTGGCCGTATGTTATTTTAACATTCTTGAGCATGGTACTTTTCGGTATGAGCTTGGCGGTGGCGATATATTCGTGGAAACATTCTAAACTTCGCAGTATTAAAGATCAGAGTGGAAATGCGTTCGGCACGGCATTTGGCGCACTGGCGGCAGGTTGTCCTGTCTGCGGAGCCTTTCTCCTTTCTGCCATAGGTGTTGCCGGCGGATTTGCTGTTTTGCCTTTCAAGGGACTTGAATTGAAGTTATTAAGTGTAGGTTTCTTTGGGGCTACGCTTTTTCTCTCCGCCAAAAAATTACGGGAGGCGAGAACTTGCGAAATCTGCGAAGTCAGACCGCCAGAATTAACGGATGTTACAAAAAAAACAGATTCGTTTCTATCGTATAAAACACTTGTTGTAATTTTCTTTGTCATCTTTATTCTTGCTTCGCCTCTTTGGAAAAAGGAACAAATCTCGGCAAGCGTTGCTGTAAAAAACGGAACGTTGCTCATGAATCAGATCAACGGCTTACAGAATACCAAGACAAAGAACGGACTTTATAACGAAGTTATTGCTGGGGTGCTACCGCAGCAAGGGTTCAAAACCAGAATTGTTTTCGGCGATGCTATGGTAAAACTTGTACAAAACGGCGTTATTGATCTCGCAAAATTCAAAGAGATTTATAAAGACCGAAACATGAAGGACTCAGATTTTGCAATGCTCACCGCATCCTCAAGCGAACCGATCAAGATCGACGCCAACAATAGCGGGTTATTAGTAAATCTTCTCTGGCCTCTCGGGCTCGCCAATAAAACGCAATTCAACGAGAAAAGCCCCGTGAACGGAGAATCACTTTTCAATTTCGCTTCCACTGGCGGTTGGACTCTCGGCAAAGAAAAAAACGGCGGCGCTTATTTCAACAAATTTGATATAGTCAAACTTTCTCCGGAACAGGAAGCGGTCGCGTTTGAGGTCGCGCAAAACACCTACCGTCCATGTTGCGGCAATTCGACTTTCTTTCAAGATTGTAATCACGGTTCGGCTCTCTTGGGTTTGATCGAGCTCGGGGCTTCGCAGGGACTCTCAAAAGACGAGCTCTACAAAATCGCGCTAGAGTTCAATTCTTTCTGGTTCCCGCAAAACTATATCCAGACCGCGCTTTATTATAAACTCGCCAAAAACACAGATTGGGCAGATGTCGATCCCAAAGAAATTATGGGCGCTAACTACTCCACCGGCTTTGGCTGGGCGAATAATATCGCTCGGCCGTTTCAGGAGATCGCCGCTAAAAACCCTGGTCTAATACCCGAAAGACAAGGGGGCGCGGGATGCGGAATATAA